>NZ_CAMHRZ010000283.1 GCF_946187255.1 uncultured Ruminococcus sp. | reverse complement strand
TTCGCGAAAGGCTTGACCCAAAGCTCGGTTCGCGGCTTAGTTTGTTTTGGGCGCTTGTTTGTTTCCGCGACTAATCCTCACCCAGCTTCAATGCCTTCGAGATATTTATCCTGCCTATCAGTCTTCCCAGTATAAGGAAGCCCACCAGCAGCATCACTGCGATGACCGTATACAGTTTCAGATAGTCACTTCGCTCGGGTATCACCGCAAACTCGGGCACACGGCTGCTCACATCCAGCACGCTCTGAAAAAGCGGAACGAAAAGTTCACTGGTTATACCGCCGATGAACATCGCCGCCAGTATCGCAACGCCCGATACAAGCACCTGCTCGTACACTATCATCGCGATTATCTCATGATATTTCATACCCATCGCACGCAGTATACCAAACTGCAGTGTCCTGCTCTTTATGGAAAGTATCCAGTATATCAGGAAGCCGATAATACACATTATCATTATCGTGATGAAGCCCAGTGTCAGCGCACCGTTCATGCCTTGCAGCATTGGGTCGTTCTTTTTGGTTATGAGTTCCTGCTTGGCGGAAGTCATACCCGTCACGGAGATATGCGCATCCTCAACTGAATCATAGAACTCCTGCACCGACGCATCTTCCTCCAGGTCTATCCATACCTGATAGGGCTCCATATTGGTCTGGACGTTGACATAGTCGAAATTCATCACCGCAAAATCCATATAACTTCCGTCACCCGCTTCTGCGTAGGGGTCAAGGGAGGGCCAGTAGTCCACAAATGCGATGACTGTAACGTCAAAGGGCTCATTTGCGCCCCATTCGCACTCCACCGTATCTCCCAGTTCAAGGCCGTAGTCACGGAAGGACGAGGAGAGTATGACACCGGGTGTATACTCCGCAAGGGCTTCAAGGTAGTTATTTATATGTGTGGGCAGAAGTCTCTGCTCGAAGTTTATGACCTCTGCAAACTCCGCAGGCTGGACTGTCATAAGCTGCACATTCTTATCGGTATTGGCGGACTTAGCGCCCATATCCAGATCGAGGTAGTCCTCGCGCTTCTTTTCGTCCTTTTTTTCGGCGGTGCGCTTGACCACCGTCATTTTGCTGCTTTTCAGCGTCACACCGTCGCGGCGGAAGACCTTTGCGGCGTGCTGTACGCCTGCCAGCTTTTCAAACCTTTCAAAAACAGGCTCGGTATAGGTGACTACCGTTGCGGTATCGTCATCATCTTCCTTTTCGGTCTGCGTCTGAACGGGTGTACCGCCTGCATTGGCGGGAGCGCCGCTTTTCTGTGCGGCTTCGGTCTTGCTGGAGAACCACTCCTCTGTCAGCACGATATCAGCACCGGCGGCGTAATATACTGTTTCCTCCGCATTGCGGTTGAGTGCGCGGGCGGTATTCGCAAAGAACACGCCCAGCGAAACAGTCAGCACCAAAAACAGCATGAGAAATCTTTCTCTGCCCGTGGCGGACCTGCCTATATTTGTCAGCGAGACGTACTGCGCAGGTGACCAGAAGCGTCTGCCTATCCTGCTTATTATCCTGATGAACAGCGGGTAGACCCTGATGAGGAACAGACCAAGTCCCAGTATGAACGCCGTCGAGGTGACGAACATGAGGGGATTTACCGTTGCGGAGGTATCTGTCACGCCCAGTTCAAGCAGCTTTGCCTGTGTGCGGTTATAGTAATACAGCCACCCGAAGGAACCGCCTGCCAGTATGAAGTCGAATCCCACTTTTTCCCAGAGGGCGTGCTTTTTCTTCTTTGCCTTTGACTGTTTATGCTCCACGATAGTCGTCCTGGATGCGGGTATTATCGGTACAAGTGTGGTCACGAAGAAGACCAGCACCGCAGCCGCCGCATATATAAAAGCCTCAGCGGTGAGCTTTACGGGCATTGCGCGGCGGTTGACGAACTCTAAGAAGCCGTTGGATGCGCCCAGTATCCTGCACAGCCCCAGTCCCGCAAAGGGACCCGCCGCCGCAGTGATGATACCCAGCACCATAGACTCCAGCGCGTATATCCCCAGCACCTGTCCGTTGCTGGCACCTCTGCTCTTGAATACGGCTATCTCGTTCTTTTCCTGCTCGATGTTCATTTTTGAGACCATGAACAGGTAGAATATTATCATCAGTATCACAGGTATCTGTAACAGCCACAGCAGCAGTGTCAGCTGTTCGGAGCGCTTTGCATAGTCCGTAAGGATATCCTTTGCGGGCATGGTAAAGCCGATATTGCTCTTTTTGAAAGTCTCCTTCTGCTTGGCGTAGCTGTCGTTTATGCTTCCCAGCTGTGATATGTTCAGCCTGGTGTAATCGATAAAGAAATTGTAGTTCGCCTTTGAGATATTTACAGCCTTTGTGGGCAGCATCTCATTGAACATGGTATCGAAGTCGGTGAATACCACTGCGGTATAGGCTTCGTCGATGCCCTCCGCCCAGAAAGGGTCGTTCTCGTCGGCAACATCCAGCAGCCCGACGATCTCGATCTTTATCGACTCCTTGTTCTCCATGATATTTGCGATCTCATAGACGGTATTCATGGCAAGCCCGTTGGTCTTTAACGATCTCTCGGTAGCCATGCACTCGAATACGCCGTCATCCCGCTGACCCGTCTGCATCATCCTGCCCGATGAAGCCACCGAATGCTCGCATATATCCGACATACCGCCCAAAGTCAGCCTTGCGGCGGATTCTCCGTCGGATATGGCAAAGGACTTGCAGTAAAGGTATGTATCCAGTATCACCTTTTTACTGCCCGCGCTCGGCAGATCAAGCTCGGCAAACTGCTTTTCTGCCAGAGTGGTATAGTCATTCATGGTATCGACCTGTTTTTCGGTCTTCAGCCCGCTCTTGAAGCTGCGCGAAGTATTGTAGGAGCCGGGATATATCATGAATTCCTGTTGGAAGGCTTCCATATCCTTTACCAGCATTCGCTGCAGCGAAGCGTTCATATATATCGGTATGGTGCTCATCATCGCGGAAGCCATGATGAAGCCGATGAGCAGGCAAAGCACCATCCATTTGGTATTTCGCATCTTGCGAAGCAGCAGTGTAAACATTGATGTTATCTCCTCTTGCTTATTTAAGCACCAGCTCGTCGCCTTCCTCGATGCCCGAGATTATCTCGGACTGAGAGCCTGTTGTAAGCCCTATCTCCACGGGAACTGCCACCTTTTCTCCGTCTTTCAGCACATAAACGACCTTTTCGCCGTCCACCTTCTTGATGAGATTGTTGGAGATGACCACTGCATTCTCCGACTTTTCAAGCACAAGTATAACATCAGCCAGCTGTCCCAGTGCGTCCGCAGGCACATCGCCCTCAAAGTGGACATAGATACTGTCCGCCTCATAGCTTATACCCGTCTTGTCCTCCTTGTCGTGGCTCGCCTTTTCCTCCGCCTGATATTCAGCCAGCGCAGTGGGATCCATGAATACCACTCCGTCATAGTAGTCCTTGTTTATGCGTATCTGTACCTTTGTATCAACGGTGAATTTTGTGAGGTCTTCGGGCTTGACCGCAATGTACAGCGCAGAGGTATCGATAACGGTAGCCACTGTCTGCCCCGAACTTACGCTGTCGCCCGCACGCACATCAGCCAGCTGAGATACCACGCCGTCTATCGGGGAGCGCAGTACAGCACCCTCCCTGTTTTTGCGAAGCTTTTCCAGTTCACGCTCCAGCAGCTGGACATCGACATAAGCGGAATCTATCTGTGCCTGAGTTCCGCCGCCCTCCCAGATCATATCAACATTTAGCTTTGCTTTTTCGAGATAAAGCTCCTTTTCCGCGATCTGATCGTCAAGATCGGTAGTATCTATCTCGCATATAGGGTCATCGACGTTGACATGGTCGCCCGCACGCACATAGAACTCCGAGATAACGCCGCTCTGCTTTTCGTAGCTGAGATCGTACTGTTTTTCGGCGGTGACTGTACCTGTGGAGGTCAGCTTTTTCTCGATATCCTTGCGTTTTGCGGTGACTGTGGTATAGCTCACCTCGCTTGCCTTTACGGCGGGTGGGATAGCAGCCTCCTCCTCATCGGGAAGGAGATAGCAGCCTGTATTTATCACGACCGCAGCCGCGCAGAGCAAAGCGGGCAGAGCGCGGCGGAGTCTGTTTAATATTTTATCAGGAACACTCATTTCAAGTACCTCCGTTATAGTTACATACTATATTATTATACCATATTTCAAGTGAATATTTCTATATGCAACAGACCGAAATTCCGCAGCATATTTCGGCACAATGCACAAGGTCGAGGGCAAGCACATTAGCTAGTGGAGTAGTTGGCGCGGAAGCAAACGAGCGCCCCAAACAAAACTAAGCCGCGAACCGAGCTTTGGGTCAAGCCTTTCGCGAAAGGCTTG
>NZ_CAMHRZ010000282.1 GCF_946187255.1 uncultured Ruminococcus sp. | reverse complement strand
GTGAGAGAGACAGATGTAGTTTACGGAGACTATGCACGCAGTGATATGAGCAGCGTGCGTTTAAGGCATATAAGCGGGAGCGAGTACGCCGCCTGCCCGAAAAAGAACAAGTCTAAGGTGAGCCTGTTCTTCGGCAAAGCGGGGATAGCGTTCATCGTCGGGCTGATATTTGCACTGGCAGGCTGGAAGTACTGCGCCGAGCAATTTATCACAGGCAACCCCGAAGCATGGGAATCACTGCTGATATTCGGCTTTGTGGGACTGTTCGTTTCTGTGATACCTCTGGGTGCGGTACTGCTAGATCTGGATAAGCTGGTAACGCGGGAATCGCTGGTGGTGGCGGGAGAGATAATCGATGCAAAGGTCACTCGCGGACACAGGAGCCCCACGACAGCGATATATACCATCGCACTGCACGCCGGCAGAGAGATAGTCACAGTCAAGGACACACAGACCATAACTCCCGGCAGTACCGTGCTTATCATAAAGTCTCACGGCGGAAAATTCTTTATGATGCCGATACCCCGCGATGCCGCTGACCTTGTGACCGCACCGCCCGACCACAGCATAGAGATACAGTCTGTCAGCAGGTTCACTGCGGACGACCTGCGGGATTACAGGAAGATGGCTGTGGGGGCTGTGGAAAAGCACTTCCTCACAAAGTACGAGCTTATGGAGGTGCCTGTGAAGTACCGCGCCTGCCGTCCCCTTTCACGCGGGCTTGTTACGGTATGCTGGCTGATATTCACTGCGATATCGGCAGTGATGTTAGGGCTCATCGTACATTACACCAAAGCCCGCAATGTGGAGGTGGCGTTCCCGCTTATTGGCGGATTTCTGTGCGAGATGATACTGGAGTATCTCCTCACTGTCTATGCCTTTCAAAGACCCCTTAAAGGCGGCAAAAGCTATTGTATCGAGTGCGTCATCATCAACAGGACGAAGCTGTCGGGCAGAGGATTTGTGAGCATAGTCCTGCCCAAAGCCAAGCAGTTCGCTGACAACGCGGAAGTCGATCCCGCACTGTATGATACACTGCCCATGAATGTACCTGTGAAGATGTACTTTGATATGAAATCAGGTGTGGCAAAGTACGTCTGCCCAATATGATACAAGGCGCAGGGGTAATGTTTCACAAGCGAAGGTTGTAAAATTTGTGGTATATAACATTGCAAAAAATGGACAAATATGCTATAATATATTAAAATGTATTGTATCATAACAGAGCATCTGATATGTTCATATATCGATATCGGTGTATGCTCTGTTCATCGAAACTAACGGCTGCACAGCGGCTGATAATCGGAGGACAATATGGATTTTCAGACTTTGGTCGATAGCATGGGCGATGCTTCCTGCATCGTATCGGTAGAGGATCTCGGCGGCGGAGCATACGGCAAGGTGCGTATCGTTACCGGCAACCGCAAATATCTTGATACGATCGAGCGCCCTTACGAGGGGCTTGAGATGCTCACGAAGAAATTTGTGCCCAACAGCGAATACACGAATTATCTTACCCGCGATCTCAATTTTGAGAACTCCTGCTATCAGGCGGCGGTGATGAAAAAGTGCCTTCATTCCTACGCACATCCTGCGAGGTATGATGTGTGGTTCAATATGTCGTTCCTGCCTGTTGAGGGTGAAGAGGGGAACCTGCGTTACTGTATGTATGTGATGGAGGTCAATTTAAAGCCCGATGCCAAGCGTATGTCGAATATATCTCCGGAGATCGCATCGGCGGTACTGGAGACCTGTATCAAGCTGAGGAGCCCTGAGAATTTCAGGACTATCATGACTGAGATATGCAAGGATATCCGTGATCTGTGTGATTCGGAGCACTGTTGCATATTCCTTATGGATACTGCCAAGCGCTCATGTTCGGTGCTTTCCGAGGCGTTCTCGGGGGATACGAAGCTGCTTCCTATGGATACCTATGTGGACGATAAGTTCTATGATATAGCGGAGTCCTGGGAGGCTACCATAGGCGGAAGCAACTGCCTTATCGTAAGAAACGAGCACGACATGGAAGCGGTCAGGGAGATAAATCCTGTATGGTTCAAATCGATGACGGATGCGGGGGCTAAAAATATCATACTGTTCCCGCTGGAATTCAAGAACGAGCTGCTGGGATATATCTGGACGATCAATTTCAGCAGTGAGTTAGCTGACACCATCAAGGAAACGCTGGAGATGACTACGTTCATCCTTTCTTCGGAGATATACAGCTTCCGTCTGCTGGACAGGCTGCAGGTGCTGAGCTCGAAGGATATGCTGACGGGTGTTATGAACCGTAACGAGATGAACAATTATGTTGATGAGCTGGCGAAGTCGGAGTCGGGCAAAACGATGGGCGTGGTATTTGCCGATCTCAACGGCTTAAAGGTGGTCAACGACAGCGAGGGTCACATAGCGGGGGATACTCTGCTGAAAAATGCGGCAGCTGCGCTCAATGAGGTATTCTCCACAAGGGATATTTTCAGGGCAGGCGGAGATGAATTCGTGGTACTGATCGAAAATGTCACGGAGGATGAGCTTGCAGAGATGGCAGCAAAGCTGAAGGTATGCTCGAAGAAGTACGATCGTTTAAGGTTTGCCATAGGTACGGCGCTGGCGCTGCAGACGAACCGTGTACGCGAAGCGCTCCGAATAGCGGACGAAAGGATGTACGAGGATAAAAAGGCGTATTATGAGCGTCATCCCGAGAGAAAGAGACGTCATACGGGCAGCTGATAGACGTAATTAAATAAAAGTATGAGCCATAGTATTTCGAGAGGGAAGTGCTATGGCTTTTGTATTTGGTGGGGGAGTAGTGTTCGCGGAAACAAACAAGCGCCCAAATCAAAGCCACCCGCGAAATAAAGCGCGCGGTCAAGCCTCGCGCTAGCAGGCTTGCGGAGAGCTCGAGAGGCAGAGCCTCTCGGTCAAGGCACCAAAGCGACGCGGCAACTATGTATTATTAGAACACAAAACTACTGTCCTAAAAAGCGCGGGCGGTCACAAATTCAGCGCGTCTGCAAAAGCGATATACCCCACAAACTCACGCGCGTGACACACCGCCCGCGCTGAGATCAACGGCGTAAGCTCGTTGATCTCTCGACCCGAAGAATGAGGGGCGACCCTGCCAACGCACTCTGTTGTGCTTATTGTAAGAATACACTCTGCCGCTGACCCTATCACGGATTATCCTGCTTTTATCGTTTTGGAGTGATGAACGACCGCTCAACGAGCTATCGCCGTTTCGCTGGAAGACGCGCGGCAATGTATTCCCGCAGAAAGAAAGAGCGTGGACGGTAGTTTGTCCACGCTCCGTTGTTTGTTATTGCCGCGCTTTATATTGGCGGAAGTTTGCTGTGCTTATCGAACGTTAGCTTGTTTTGCTTTTATAGTTCGCTGTGCATTTTGGTTTAGTGCCTTGGTGATTGAGGGCTCTGCCCTCAAACTCCTGCAAGCCTTTCGCGAAAGGCTTGACCCAAAGCTCTATTCGCGGCTTTTGGAGCAATATGCGCTTGTTTGCTCCCGCGCCCGCAACTTGTCTGTCTTTTTCGTTCGGACAGAACAAGCCCCGCAGATGCCTTCATCTGCGGGGACCGTCCTATATTATGGATCTTTTCATGAGATCAGGCAACTCTTGTGTAGATCTGTCCGCCCTGAAGGGTCTTGCCCTTTGCCTCGAACATCTCGGAGATAGTCACTACCTGATAACCCTGTGCCTTCAGCCAAGGAAGTACATTTTCCATAGCCTGTGCAGTGGTATCATAAGTCTCGTGGCAGAGTACTATAGAACCGTTCAGCGAACCGTTGTTTGCTGCGTTCTTGATGGTGTTCTCGATATCGTAAGCGGATGCACGATCCCAGTCTTTAGTATCGATAGCGCAGGTGATCATGGGAACGTCGTTCAGAGTCTGTGTAACCTGCCAGTTGGATGCCAGATAAGGCAGTCTCATCAGCTTGGAAGGCTCGTGACCGATGATCTCCTTCAGCTTGCTTGCGCAAGAATCATACTCGGAACGGATCTGGTAGGAATTAACCTCAGTGAGGTTGGGATGGCTCTTGGTGTGGTTTGCGATCTCCATGCCCTTGCTGTCTGCATAGCGAACCTGGTCAGGCTTGCCTATCCAGTCGGATACATAGAAGAATGTTGCGTGGTAGCCGTTCTTTACGAGAGCGTCGATTATTCTCTGTCCGGAATCGCCCTTAGCTGTACCGTCATCGAAAGATATAGCTACCATAGGCTTGTTGGGGTCAACATAATAACCGTTGTTTGTGCTGCCGCCGCCGGAACTGCTGCCGCCACCTGAGCTGCTTCCGCCGCCGGATGAACTTGAGCCGGAAGGCTTAACTGTAACAG
>NZ_CAMHRZ010000281.1 GCF_946187255.1 uncultured Ruminococcus sp. | reverse complement strand
CCCGTGAGAACGGTAGCAGTTTTTGTATTCAAGGCTTTTGTCGTTCAGGTCTGAGTCTGTCATTTCCGCGCTCATCTTTCTGAAAAGCCCCTCTATCAGCGTGCAGAACCTGCTTCTTAGCTGTCCGGGACAGTTCTCGCAGAATATCAGCTTAGACATAGCCCTGTTGCTGTCAACATAGTCGAGAAGATCGGAGAAGAATTTATCCGCAGGAAGCTCCTCCAGGTTCAGCATAAGGATCCCCATCTCCACCAGCACCTCCTGCTCGATCTTATCGTAAAGGTCGTAAACATCGAGATAGTGCTTGTAAAAGGTTACGCGGTTAACATCTGCTTTATCGGCTATCTCCTGCACCGTTACCTTTCTGAGCTCCTTTTGGGCAAGCAGTTCTGCAAAGGCTTCGCAGATAGCTTTTCGTGTTTTCAGAGTACGTCTGTCTGTTTTCTTTTCGGGCATGGTGTACACTCTCCTTATATTATCTATAGTCTTATCTGAACCACTTGTCGGCAATGGTGGGCGTATCATAGCCCCAGTCCTCCTCAACGGAGCGGGCGGTGCATATAAACCCGTTCTTTTCAAGCACCCTTGCCGAAGCGCGGTTCTCTTTCATGGTGCTTGCGGTGACTATCTCGATATCCGTTTGGCTGAACAGATAATCAAGCATCAGTCCAACCGTCTCAGTCGCTATACCTCTGCCCCAGTATTCCCGCCTGAGCCGATAGCCCACACATACCTTGTGCAGGCTGTCCTTGAAGCCGTAAAACTCAG
The DNA here is from genome assembly GCF_946187255.1 of uncultured Ruminococcus sp. Lineage (GTDB taxonomy): Bacteria > Bacillota > Clostridia > Oscillospirales > Ruminococcaceae > Hominimerdicola. The sequence goes on along the minus strand of NZ_CAMHRZ010000281.1, from coordinate 3,590 downwards.
CGATGTCGCAGAGTTCACCGCTGTGCTTATCCTCTATGGCGAGCAGAAGATTTTCCTTTGCCTGAAAGTATTTCCCGTAAAGGTCGTTCAGCATATCCTTCATATCGGTGTACTGACGTTCCGCCAGAAAGGAAGGCTCATAACGGTAGATCATCTCATCCTTCGTCATTGCCGCTACGCACAGAAGATCGCCTTCGGTCAGCCGACGTATCAGTATATCATTATTCTCAAAAACAGGTATCTCATCAAATAGTTTTTTCATATAACTCACTTCATTGTCGTTTTTTCGGTGGCATACTGCTAATACTATTTTATCATACTGTAATGCCGATTGCCATTGCCAAGCTGAAACAAATTACGACTGTTATTCCAAAGGATAATTGTATACTCGTACAAAATTATTCATATTTTCCTCTCAACTGTTTGAATTTGCTGCGAAATCTGTTATAATAAATATTATATAGGAATATTCAAAACTAATATGATCGGGAGGAACAAGGTATGACAGTGACAAAGACCAAAAATGGAACAGAGCTTATATTAGCCATCGAGGGAAGGGTAGACACCACCACCGCACTTACGCTGGAAAAGGAGATCAAGGACAGCATCGGCGGCGTTGCAAAGCTGGTATTCGATTTTGCCAAAGTGGAGTACATATCTTCCGCAGGACTGCGCGTGCTTTTAACGGCTCAGAAAACAATGAACAAGCAGGGCGAGATGCTCATAAAGAATTGCAGTGCTGATATTATTGAGATATTCGAGGTAACGGGCTTCGATAATATCCTTACAATAAAGTGATAGGGAGGTAACGAGATGATATCGGATATATATGAGCTTGACAGACTGTCGAGCGACTACCGTGCTATCCCTGCCGAAGCGGAAAAGGTGGCGTTATATAACGGTCTTGACAAGAAAAGATCACTGCGCTTGCGTCTGCTGGCGGAGGAAATGATATGTATGCTGCCGCAGCTTCTCATCTATGGCACGGGCAGGTTCTGGATAGAGAACGAGGGGAATGCTTATGAGCTTCACCTGAACGTCGAGCCCTTTTCTATGCAGGATGCGGACAGGGAAAAGATAATCGATGTATCGACCAACAAAAAGAACGCCGCAGCTGTGGGCATAATCGGGAAGATATGCGATGCGGTGGAGATAATGCTTTCCAACAGGGCAAAGCTCTACGTCAGCGAACCCTATGATTTTTATTCTATGGGCGCCATCAGCATGAATCCGCTGAATGATGAGATAGCATGGTCGCTGACGAATTACAGGAACGCTTTTGACTCCGATGAAGAAAAGCGGGATAAAGCCGAAGCATGGGACGAGCTTGAAAAGTCCATAATCGCTAACCTTGCAGATGATGTCATCGTCGGTGTGATGGGCGGCAAGGTGGAGATCACTGTAAAGAAAGTGTTCTGAATGGACAGGAAAGCAAATCAAAGAAGAATTAAAGATCTGGGATATGCGAGCCTTGTCCTGACGGTGGTCTTTATTTTATCTATGGTGGTATGCACTGTTATGAGTGCCGGAAGGCTGGATATCATGATTTCCGAAAACGACAGCGCAGAGTATTTCAGCCCCGAAAGCGATATAGTCAGGGTGCGCCCCGCCCCCGATGACGAGCACCGCCTTATAGTTACCGCCGACAGGACGTGGAAATACAGTGGCAGAGTCTTCATAAACAACGAGGCCCCCGACACGGGTGAGATCAAAGGAAACGCCTTTGAGTATGTGAAAGTACTGCCCGGCGGTGTGATATACAACATGGCGAACGGCAATTTTTCGGGCTATCGTCAGATGACGGTGATAGTTCAGGCATACATAATGCTGATATCACTTTTGCTTGCCGCTTCATTCGTGCTGAGGTGCAAAACCGAGCTGTTTTCGTACTCAACGCTGTTTTGCGGCGGTTATGCCATGTTCCTGCTGTGCATAACCATAAATATGCTGCAGGCGGTATCTCAGGCGGGGACCATCAGCTTCAATATGTCCTATGTGTATTCCATACTCAAAAACGCGGGCGGAGTGCTGGTCACTTTCTGCTGTCCTATCATGGCGGTGTTCGCGGTCTCGCTGGCAGTCAGCAACATCGTGCTTATCCGAAAAGAGGGCAGGAGCTTCGTCAATCTGCTGGGACTTATCATGAGCGCGCTGCTGGTCTTCGGGTATGCCCTGATGGTATTTATCGAATTCCGTTTCAGCAGCGGCAGCGAGCGTGAGATGCGTATCACGGGTGCGCTGACAAGCATTTTCTACACCGCTTTTGCCTATTTTGAGATGATGCTGATCTCGGCATCGGTCTGCGGAATACTCGCCGCCAAGAAAAAGCCTTCATTAGACAGGACTCATATCATCATACTCGGCTGTGCCATTGCTGAGGACGGAACACCTCTGCCGCTGCTGCGGGGACGTATCGACAGGGCGATAGCCTTTGCAAAGGAGCAGAAAGCCAAGAGCGGCAGGTCTGTGAAATTTGTGCCCTCAGGTGGACAGGGCGGTGATGAGGTCATGGCTGAGGCTGAAAGCATGAGAAATTATCTACTTACACAGGGCGTTGAGGAGAGTATGATACTCCTTGAAAACAGATCGACCGACACAGAGGAAAATATGCGTTTTTCCCTCAAAAAGATCAGGGAGGACTGCGATGAGCCGAAGATTATTTTCTCGACTTCGGGCTATCATGTGCTGAGAAGCGGCATGACCTCCGAGAGCGAGGGACTTAACGCACAGGGTATCGGATGCAGGACAAAATGGTACTTCTGGCCGAACGCCTTTATAAGGGAATTTGTCGGTCTGCTGGCAGAAAAATGGAAAAAGCACGCATTCTGGATGGTGTTTTTCATCGTGATATTTTCTGTGATAAATATGATAATGCCCATGTAAAAATGAGGTATTTCCCGCGAAAAAACAAGCCCGCCGCACAGTGGATGCTGTACGGCGGGCATTATAATGCGTTACGGATGATCATCTTTCGCGTTTCTTTGCAAAAGCCGCGCAGAGGCTGCACAGCAGCGCTATCTGTACCTGCTCGAAAACGTACTTGTGTGCGTCAAAAACATAGCCGCCATCTGTGAAAAATGTCCCCTCAAGGAAAAACAGGATGTTGATGAAGATCATAAAGCAAATGAATGTTGAAATGAATACTGCGGGATCGAATGATGCGAAGATCTTTGTAATTTTCTTAATGAGTATCTCCAAAATGATGCTTTTGTCGGGGGGGCGTTCCCCCTTTCCGTGATCTTATGATACCATTTTTACGGCGCTTTTTCAATCTTCAATATCCCGCTGAAATGTAGCTAAATCAACATCCGATGGCTTATCCGTTGTTAAATTTACAGGCAATAGAAAGATAGTAGTTTATCCGATATTTACAGTTATTTATTTAGATGAGGTGAAAATTATGGCTGACAGAGAAGAGCTCCGAAAGAGGCTCATGCTTCAAAAAACGAAAAATCTCATTTCCGTGATCGAAGGGATAAAGGTCATCGAATACGAAGAACAGACCCTTTTTGATGAAGAATATCTGCGCAGGATCAATTATTTGGGCTATGATAAGATACCCGATTCAAATATTTCGGACCGTTCCGATG
>NZ_CAMHRZ010000280.1 GCF_946187255.1 uncultured Ruminococcus sp. | reverse complement strand
CTGTTACAGTTAAGCCTTCCGGCTCAAGTTCATCCGGCGGCGGAAGCAGCTCAGGCGGCGGAAGCAGTTCCTCGACACCTTCTTATAACTACACGTCAAATATGCAGTTCAAGGAAGCTCCCGGCATCTATTTCAACAGCTGCTCACAGGCAGGCAAGGTTGTAAAGGAATCCTATAACGGTATCAACGGTTATAACTCACTTAACGTATATCTGCCTTACGGCTATGACAGCAGCAAGAAGTACAATATCTTCTACCTGATGCACGGCGGCGGAGAGGATGAGAATACTCTGTTCTATCAGAACGATACTATGATGCAGAACCTCTTCGACAACATGATCATGAACGGCGATATGGAGCCTCTTATCGTTGTTACACCTACCTTCAACAAGACTGAGGCAGGCAAATTCTACAACGAGTTCCGTCAGAGCGTAGTTCCTTTCGTTGAAGGCAAATATTCAACTTATGCAGGCGGAAATACTTCACAGGCTTCACTCCAGGCATCAAGAATGCATAGAGCATACGGCGGATTTTCTATGGGTTCAGTTTCAACATGGGCTGTACTTGAGAATTGCCTCGACATCGTTGGCTACTTCATGCCTCTCAGCGGTGACCACTGGAACGGCAACTCTGCTTATGACAAGGCTAAATCGATTGCCAATGCAGTAGACAGATCGGGTCTGCAGAAGAATCAGTACTTCATCTTTGCAGCAACAGGTTCGGATGATATCGCTTATCCCAACGTTAATCCCCAGATAGATGAAATGAAGAAGATGAACCAGTTCGTTTACACATCTGATTTCTCAAAGGGTAATTTCTACTTCCTTGTAGCATCAGGCAAGACACACTGGTGGGGCTATGTAAGACATTACGTTTATGATGCTCTTCCCACTTTCTTCCACGAAGGACAGTAATATTTCTTTTAGGGGATAATAAAGTCGAACCGCCTGTAAGGAGGTTCGCTGGTTTAGCATCGCATCCACTATCCTCAGTCTGTCGCGAAAGCCTACCCGCAAGGGTAGGCTTTTTTGATGAAGTGGGGATAACCATTTTTCATAATATTATATTGAAATATACAGGGAAATGTGATATAATATATAACGGTAATTTGGTCAGATGTCAATTCCGCTTTGGCGGAGATCTGTCCGTGTCAGTAAAACGACTCAAAACATGAGGTGATATTTATGAATATAAGACGACTTTTCGGTGTCATTACCGCAGCTGCAATGATGGTATCATCAATGTCGATATCGGCAGGTGATATGGATACTTCTATCGCTGCTTCGGCGGACGAATGGTATGACCAATGGTATTTTGCCGGAAATACCTGCGACCCTCTGCACGATACTTCCCGTGATATACAGAAGGAAGGAGTTGGCAATCCCCTTGGCTTTGGGGAGAGGAATACTCCTGCAAACGCTTCTACGGCTGAGATACGCGCTATCAACCATAATATGACAGTGCAGGAGGTAAAGTACGCTCTCTATAAAGAGATAGATGAGCACTGGGATCTTATCTCCACTCGTCTTGGACAGCCGGAGCGTGAAAAGGTGTATGCTCTGTTTCTTGGACTTGGTACCCGTGAATCTACTTTGGGTCAAGGCGAGATAGGCTCGGACCATGAAACAGCTTATGAAGACGGCTGGGGTGTTAACTCTGCCCATGCATACGGTACTCTCCAGACCGCTGTTACTGCTTTTGCAGGCTGTGACCCCAAGTTCATGCCGGAGGACAACGTTCCCGAGATGTATCAGTATTCTTTCACGGAATCCAATTTCTATGATTGTATAATCTCAAATCACATGGGTATCAGAAAGATACTCCACTTTGCTGAGATCTGTATCAATGAAGAGGGAATGCATGGCTATCAGGTCATAAGGAACAGCCTTAAAGGCTTTAATACGGGCTGGTGCTATATGGCTGAGGACGATGGTGCATACAAGACCTATGCTGATGAGATCTGTTCGATGGCACAGTTTTATTATAACGAAGGGCATCTTTATGACAATGTGTTTACCTGGACTTCGGCAGGCGGAAATATGGAGAAATATCGTACCGCTGACCGTTGGGACTGGTGGGGCGATACCGAACCGAGCATGGCTCCCATAACAGAGAGCAATAATTCAAAGGCAGTTTATGGTGATGCAAACTGCGACGGAAAAGTGGATATTTCCGATCTCATACTCATCAAGCAGACATTGTCAGCACCTTCAAAGTTCAAGCTGACTGTGCAGGGAAAAATAAACGCTGATTGTTCCCACGTTGGCGATGGCATAACCGATGCAGATGCTGAGGCTGTCAGAAAATATATCCTGAAAAAGATAACTGCTCTTCCTGAAAAATGATACAAATGACAGGGATGACCCTCAGCTAAGCTGCATCGCAGGACGAATATAACACAAGGCATTCATCGTTTGGTGAATGCCTTGTTTATTTATATAATGACACCTGTTTATGCTTGGGGAAATATTGATCCTGTCACATACCGCACACGAAGTAAGAAAAAAACGAGGGCTGTGACCAGCCGCATGAGAGTATGATCTCACACGGCTGGCACAGCCCTTTAAAAATGCATCATGTTAACGATCTTATTTTATATTTCGGAACCGCCCCATTCAACAACGGTGAAACCGCTTCTTTCAAATGTGGAAAGCTCCTGCTGTTCGATGTCCACAGCCTCTTCAAGAGGTACGTAAGTCATGAATACGCGCAGCATACTGTCGGGTGCGGGGGTGATGTTCAGCTTGGCGGTATCTGTATACTTATCACTCTGGAAGGAAATGAGATTATACTTGTTATGCTCCATTCTGGGCAGCCAGTATACGATAAATTCATTCATCTCTTCTTCGGTCAGTCCCATATAGCTGAGTTTTTCTTTGAGGAAACTCTCTGTATCACTGCCTGCTACACAGAATCCCTTTGAAAAATCAAATTCTGTACGGCAGTTTACAGCATCCCAGAACAGGTATCTGTGATGAGTGCCGTCAGCCTTGTTCACCAGTGATCCGTCAGGCTTTGCGACTACATCCCAGCCATTGTCGTACTTAGGATAAGTAGTGGAAAGATCGGCTTCGGTCAGCTCCAACTCAACATGAACGTCTGTCTCCTTTTCGGGATAGAGGTAGATAACAGGCTTATCAGCTACAGGATACCAGACCTGGATCTGTCTTTCGCCCGAATCATTAAAGACCTGTACCCAGCCGTACTGTCCATTATACTCTGTAAATGCCCAGTTATAGTTATTATTCATAACACCGAGTTCCTGAAGAAGAGTTTCTCCGGGTATCGTTGTAACTTTACCGTAGCTTGTATCGGGCCCGAGATACATAGTGACCTCATCGGCGATAACATATAAGTCCGAACCGTATTTGATCTCTCTGTCAGGCTTGACATAGGAATTGCTGCCCTTTATGGTAACAGTCACAGCATTCCTGATCGCATTGTTTGTATCCCATTTGCCGTTAACTTTTGCAGCGATAGCGACTTTGTAAGTCTTGCCCGAGACGAGACCTTTGGGAGATGTGTACACTGTGTCGGTGATGTCCTGCTTCTGGATCCTCCACTTGCCTGCCATGAAAACAGCTATACCGTATTTTTCAGCACCTTCCACCTTGTTCCACTTAAATCTCACCTGACGGGTCTTCTCGCTGTATTCGACCTTGATGTTTGTGGGATAGGTGGGCTTTGTTTCGTCTTTGATAGGCAAACGCTTGTAGGTGTTCTTGCCGCTGTTTTCGATAACTGCATATTCACCGTCACCGCTTATGATAGTTTTGGGGTCTTTAGCGTTTACCCAGCCGTCGCCGTTTATAAGACATGTTGTATCAGTATCAGTAAATTTCTCACCGAGAGTAAGAGTATTAAGGCTGTTACATTCATTGAACATTCCAGGTTTTTCGGTTATGCTGCTCAGATCAAGTCCGGTAAGAGCTGTACAATGATAAAACATGGCATTCATTTTTGTGACTTTGCCTGTATTAAATCCGCTTATATCAAGCGCGGTCAGTTTTTCACAGCTATTAAACATATTACTCATATCTGTGACATTACTTGTATCAAAACCGCTCAGATCAAGTTTGGTCAGACCTGTACACTCCCTGAACATAGATTTCATATTTGTAACATTGCTTGTGTCAAAACTGCTTAGATCAAGTGTTTTCAGGCTTTCACAAAGAGCGAACATCCCATCCATTGTTTTGACATTGCTTGTGTCAAAATTACTCAGATCAAGAGTGGGCAGATAATTACAGAAACTGAACATAGAATCCATACTTTTAACATTGCTTGTATCAAAGCTGCTCAGATCCAGTTTGGGCAGACTGTTACAATAATAGAACATCCCACACATTTCAGTTACATTGC
>NZ_CAMHRZ010000279.1 GCF_946187255.1 uncultured Ruminococcus sp. | reverse complement strand
ATATTCCTGACTATCTTTACAGCCGAAGAAGATGTTACGCACACATCGCACTCCGCTTTGAGGGCGGCAGTGGTGTTGATGTAGCATACCACCTTGCGCCCGGGCTCTTTCAGCTTTAAGCCGCGTATCATCTCGGGCTCCATCTGCTCAGCCATAGGGCAGCCCGCATTGGCGTTCGCGAGGTATACCCTCTTTTCGGGGGAGAGCATTTTAGCAGTCTCAGCCATGAAGTGAACGCCGCACATGAGTATATTCCTGTTCTGCACCTTTGCCGCTTCAACGCTCAGCTTGTAGCTGTCGCCTGTGATATCAGCGATCTCGACTATCTCAGTCGCCTGATAACTGTGGGCAAGTATGCATATATCATGCTCTTTTTTCAGTTCGAGTATTTTGTCCTGGATATCTCTTATCATATCATCCAACCTCTTTTCGGGTCTGAATTTTAACGCAGCTGCTTATATCCTTGCTACGCCGCTTTCTCTTGCAGCTTTGCCGACAGCTTCAGCAACTGCTACGGGGACAGCTCTGTCAAATGCATCGGGGAGTATGAACTCGGGGCACAGCTTGTCGTCGGGGACGCAGGAAGCTATGGCATAAGCCGCAGCCAGCTTCATCTCCTCGTTTATGTCGCTTGCCCTTACTGCCAGCGCACCCTTGAATATCCCGGGGAAAGCCACAACGTTGTTTATCTGGTTGGGGAAGTCCGAACGTCCCGTACCTACGATGTATGCGCCTGCTTCCTTGGCAACATCGGGCATTATCTCGGGAACGGGGTTCGACATTGCGAATATGAAAGGCTTGTCGTTCATGCTCTTTACCATATCAGCGGTAACGAGATCGGGCTTGGATACGCCCACGAATACATCAGCGCCCTTCATCGCATCAGCAAGTCCGCCGCGCAGGTGCTCTCTGTTGGTGATCTTTGCCATCTCAGCCTGTGCGGGATTCTTGATATCGTCGCCTTCGCAGATTATGCCCTTTGAGTTGAGCATGATTATATCCTTTACACCCAGGCTCATGAGGAACTTGGCTATCGCACAGCCCGCTGCGCCCGCACCGCTCATAACTACTTTAAGGCTGCCGATCTCTCTGCCTGTCAGCTTGCAGGCGTTGAGCATAGCTGCGCCCACAACGATGGCGGTACCGTGCTGGTCGTCATGGAATACGGGGATATCCACGCGCTCCTTCAGCTTCGCCTCTATCTCGAAGCAGCGGGGGGCAGCGATATCCTCCAGGTTTATGCCGCCGAAGCTGCCTGCAATCATGGCAACGGTATTAACTATCTCGTCAACATCGTTGGATCTTACGCAGAGGGGGAAAGCGTCAACATCGGCAAACTCCTTGAACAGCGCACATTTGCCCTCCATAACGGGCATACCTGCCTCGGGGCCTATGTTGCCCAGACCGAGTACAGCGGAACCGTCGGTGATGACAGCAACGAGATTTGCGCGGCGGGTGTATACATAGGAGAGGTCGGGATCCTTCTCGATCTCCAGACAAGGCTGTGCAACACCGGGTGTGTATGCCAGTGTGAGGTCGCGGGCATTGTTGATCTTAGCCCTTGAAATGACCTCGATCTTGCCCTTCCACTCTTTATGCAGCTGCAAAGATTCTTCCATAACGTTCATTTTACAAACTTCCTTTCAAAACTTGTTTCATACCGACCGCAGCAGCGTTCGGGAAATAAAAAACTGCGTTCTAAATAATTATACTATATTATAAAAGATAATATGTTATCTATTTGTGAATTTAAGATCGCTGAAATTGGGCATACATGGGCGGAAGGGGATGCAGATATTAATTTTTTATTTTTTTCACAGGCACTTGTAAAATGATGAAAAATATGTTATAATCCATAATGAGGCGAAGTCTTTTCGTAAATTTTTGTTGACAATGGATAATGATTAACTTTGCGTATATGCGCATAAGGAGCCGGATATGGATAGAAAGACAAAGCAGAGACCTCTTGTAGCCATAGTTATCAATGAGCCCGATCAGAATTTTTACAGCAAGACCATGTATTATATGCAAAAGGAGCTCTTTGCATTCGATGCCGATGCTGCGGTGTTCAACACACTGCTCACGCTGGCGGACCAGCAGGATATAGAGGATTCGGTGTTTTCGCTCATCGAGCCCGAACTGATAGACGGGCTCATCGTCTTCGGGCGCAGTCTGAAAAGCGGGAACATCCTTGACGAAGTGCGCCGTATCGTTGAATGCAGCAATATCCCTATGGTATATGTGGATTCTGTGGATGGCGGTGAAGACAGTGTCGGCTTCAACAATGATGAGTGTACCGATATCATCGTAAGGCACCTGACGGAATGGCATGATATCAGCGATGTGTGCTATGTCAGCGGTCCACGGGACAGTGATTTCCACAACAGTCTGCTGGAGAGCTTCCGCGCCGCCTTTGCGGAGCAGGGAGTGGAGCTCACGGATGACAGGGTGTTCTACGGTTATGACTGGGTGTGCGATTACGGGGCGATAGCGGATAGTATAATAAAACGGGGACTGCCGAAGGCGGTAGTATGCTGCAGCGACTTTACGGCAGCGGGTCTGCTGGGGGCGTTCCATGAAAGAGGAGTCAGGGTGCCCGATGATGTGATAATCACGGGATACAGCAGGAACGAGCCCTTTGAGTCGGAGTATATAAATATAACCTCGATAGAACGCCGCCCCGAGATGATGGCAGTGGAAGCGGTGCGCAGGCTGATGGCGGATATGGGTGTGGCGGAGTATGTCCCGCCCGAGAAAAAGCCCAGCTGTGTGCTGCGAAAGGGCGTTACCTGCGGCTGTGAAAGACCCGATTATGCAGCGCTGGCAAGGTCTGCGATGGACAATATGGTTTCCACAAGGCGTGAAGGCTTTGATTCTTACTACAATTCCATGTCCGAAACGCTGGTGAGTGCGGATACTTTCGGCGAGTACCTGTGGAAGCTGGACTGGTATACCAGATTTCTCGGAGAGCCCGACAGTTTCTGGCTTTGTATAAATGACGGAGTGATGCACGTCCCCGGAGACAAGCTGGAGGATTATTCGGAAGTCATATCCATAGCCTACAGCCGTCAGAACGGCAAGGGCGCAGTTCCCGGCGGCGCATCATTCAACAGGCATGAGATGCTGCCCGCCATATTCAAAGAGAGGGAAAAGCCCATGTCCTTTATATTCAACTGCCTGCACTTCGGGCGGGTGAACTATGGGTACACTGTGCTTTCCTACGGCGATACTGGCGCATTTTTTGACAAGCATTTCGTTATGTGGATGAGGTATGCGGCGATAGCCATTGACAAGCAGCGCAGGCATATACTTTATAATGACAGTGTCTCGGGCGATCAGATAAGAGATCCTCTGACGGGTCTTCTGAACGTCAGGGGCTACAAAAAAGTAATGACACAGCTTTGCGGCGGATTTGAGCGCCCCGACAAGCTGATGAGGATAATCTCGGTGGATATCGAAAATCTGCGCGGCATAAATTCGGCTTACGGCTACAATGAGGGCGACAAGGTGCTGCAAAGGCTGGCTATGGTGCTGAACAACAGTGCGGGCGACGATGATATCTGCGTGAGGGTCAGCGGTGATGAGTTCTTTATATGCGGGCTGCTGGATGCCGATCTGCCCGTTGACGATGTTCCCGGAACGCTGGAAGCAAACCTGGATGCATTCAATACAGGCACATTCGTGGATTACGGCGTGCATTTCTTCACATCCCGCGTGACAGCCCCCGTGACTTCGGCGGATATACTCGACCAGCTGCCCTATGAAGCAAATTATCAGCGCAAGATGGTCAAGGACAACCGCAACAAGAACCGCAGGAAAATGTTTGCGGCAGAGGTCAAGAGCGCCGAGGATTACGACCCCGAGGAGCGCATGACAGTAGCGAAGATGTTAAACGACAATCTGCTGACCTACCATTTCCAGCCCATCGTAAGTGCGAGGACAGGCGAGATAGTGGCTTATGAAGCGCTGATGCGTTCACCCGGAGATATCAGGATATCGCCTATATCCATCCTAGATCATGCGGCGGCGATGGGCAGACTGGACGACGTGGAATGGCATACCATGCGCAATCTGTTCAAGTTCCGCTACGACCACCGCGCCGAGATGGGGGACAAGCTGCTGTTCATAAACAGTATACCCTCATGCGTGCTGCCCGATAAGGACTTTGAAGACCTTTGTGATACCTACAGTGATATACTCGACAAGATAGTTATAGAGATAACCGAGCAGACGGAGGCGAGCGAAGTTCAGCTGAAAAAGGTGCTGGAAAGAAGGAGCCGACGGGGTTTCGGCATAGCGATAGACGACTACGGCACAGGCTATTCAAACATCAGCAGCCTGCTGACCTTTATGCCCAACTGCGT
>NZ_CAMHRZ010000278.1 GCF_946187255.1 uncultured Ruminococcus sp. | reverse complement strand
ACCCACGCTTTGTGGTGTGCGGGGCGTTTTCCTTACCCTTTGGAGAGTGACAGCTTTCACGCGGCGCTTTCAGATATGGGGCAAAAATGGGGTGACAAGCCCTTTACCGCAGAGGATGAAAACGGCAGGGCAGTAGGCTTTTTCTGCTGTGCGGCTGACCATGAAAGCAGCAACGCCATGCTGAAATTCGTGCTTATTGACAGCAGTGTCAGGGGCAAGGGGTACGGCAGAGAGATGATCGGTCTTGCGGCGGGATATGCCTTTGAAGAAGAGAAAGTCAATACCGTGACGCTGAACGTTTTCAGCGTGAACACACCCGCACGCAGGTGTTACAGCATTGCGGGATTCAGGGAGATATCCGTGACGGAAAATGCATTCTGCTTCGGAGGTGAAAGCTGGGGCAGGTGCTGTATGGTAAAGGAAATAAGTTAAAGGTAAACAAGGAGGATATTTTATGAAACTGAAAAAACTGGCAGCACTGCTGACAGCGGCGGCTATGACTGTGGGGGTCATGGCATCATGCGGCAGCAGCGGCGGAAACGAAGGCAATTCAAAGGCTGAGGACAAAACTTCCTCTGCGGCGGCGGAAAGTAATACTGACAGCGGTGACACCTCCGAGGCAGAGACACCCGTTTCAGAAACGCACACCAACGACCCCATGACACCTACCTCGGCAAAGGATCTGGTGGCAAAGATGACCAATGGCTGGAATCTCGGCAACACGATGGATGCAACGGGCGAGGGGCTTGATTCGGAAACTTGCTGGCTGCCCGTAAAGGTAAAGACCAACGAATACATGATAGATGTGGTACAGCAGGCGGGCATGAACGTGCTGAGAGTTCCCGTGACCTGGGGCAATCACCTCATCGACGACAAATACACCATTGACCCCGCATGGATGGACAGGGTGCAGGAGATCGTAAACTACGGCTATGAGGACGGTATGTATGTTATACTGAACACTCACCACGAGGAATGGTATATGCCCACTGAGAGCGACAAAGCGGAGGATATCGAGGAGATCAAGGCTATATGGGCGCAGATCGCTGACCGCTTCAAGGGCTACGACGAACATCTGATATTTGAGGGACTGAACGAACCCAGACTTCGCGGACAGGGTGCTGAATGGACAGGCACTGAGGAATCTAGGAACGTTATCAACGAGTACGAAAAAGCCTTTGTGGAGACAGTTCGTGCTTCGGGCGGCAACAATGCCGACAGATGCCTGATGATAACGGGCTATGCAGCATCTTCCATGTACTCAAACCTGTCAGCGATACAGCTGCCCGAAGAGAGCGACAAGCTGATAATCTCGGTACACGCATATCTCCCCTATTCCTTCGCCCTTGACAAGAAAGGCACCGACAAATACGACCCCGAGGACACAGCTATAGCCGACCTTTTCGACACCCTCGACCAGCTGTTCATATCTCAGGGCATACCCGTTATCGTGGGAGAATTCGGTGCGATGAACAAGGAGAACATCGAAGACCGCGTAAAGTGCCTTGACGATTATCTGGGCACTGCGGCAAAGTACGACATCCCCTGCGTATGGTGGGACAACTACGCAAGGTTCGGAGAGGGCGAGAACTTCGGTCTGCTCAACCGCGGCGATCTTGACTGGTACTTCCCCGAGCTGGTGAACGTATTCAAAAAGTACGCCGAATCCGACCCCGCAACGAAGGCTGCTTGATAACTGAACAACTGACGAGCCGTCGGGAGACTAAAGCACTCCCGACGGCATTCGTATAATTATCAACGATATGACACAAAAAGGACCGCACCCGATGGGTACGGTCCTTTGTTATACAGTAGTATATTAAACCAGCTGAATGATAGCCATTTCAGCAGCATCGCCGCGGCGGGGTCCGATCTTGATGATCTTAGTAAAACCGCCCTTACGCTCAGCGTACTTGGGAGCTATCTCGTCAAACAGCTTCTTAGCAACCTCTTCCTTAGTTACATAAGAAAAAACCTGTCTCTTGGAATGCAGATCGCCTGCCTTGCCGAGTGTGATCATCTTCTCGGTCATAGCAGCTACTTCCTTAGCTCTTGTTACAGTGGTTTCAATCTTACCGTTCTCCAGAAGGAAGGTGACCATAGCTCTCAGCATAGCCTTTCTCTGGTCACTGGTCCTTCCCAGCTTTCTTGTGCCTGGCATAGATTTTCACTCCTTACATTAATTATCTTCCTCAGAATTGAGCTCATAGCCCAGTGAATGAAGCTTTTCCTTAACCTCGTCGAATGACTTCTTACCAAGGTTGCGGACCTTCATCATCTCTTCTGCTGACTTTTCGATCAAATCGTTGACTGTGTTGATGCCTGCGCGCTTCAGACAGTTGAATGAACGCACGGATAAGTCAAGTTCCTCAATGGTCATCTCAAGGATCTTTTCTTTACCCTGGTCGTCCTTCTCGACCATTATCTCCACTACGTTAGTCTCTTCGGAGAGATCAACGAAAGGATTAAGATGCTCGTTGAGGAGTTTGGCTGCCATTGAAACAGCTTCCTTGGCGGATATAGTACCGTCAGTCCATACCTCCAGTGTGAGCTTGTCAAAGTCGGTAATATGACCTACACGGGTGTTATCAACAGTGTAGTTTACCTTGAGTACCGGCGAATAAATACTGTCAACAGCTATAATGCCGATGGGTGCGTTCTGCATAAGAGACTTGTTCTTCTCGGCGGAAACGTAGCCCCTGCCGCGGTCGATAGTGATCTCCATATACAGCTTGGCACCAGCGCCCAGAGTTGCAATATGCATATCAGGAACCAGTATATCTACCTCGGAGTCAGCCTTGATGTCACCTGCGGTAACAACACATTCGCCTTCAGCCTCAATGTAGATAGTCTTGGGACCTTCACCGTAAAGCTTTGCAGTCAGACCCTTCAGGTTAAGGATGATCTCAGTCACATCTTCCTTAACGCCGGGGATAGTTGAGAGTTCGTGGTGTACGCCGTCGATCTTTACAGATGTAACAGCCACACCGGGTAAAGAGGAGAGCAGTACACGTCTCAGACTGTTGCCGAGAGTTATACCATAGCCGCGCTCCAGAGGCTCGAGAATAAACTTGCCGTAAGTTCCGTTGCTCTTAAGCTCGGGCGTTTCGATCTTTGGCTTTTCTATCTTTTCAAGCATTAATAACCCTCCTGTTTTCAAACATGATTTGTAATGTGTCCGAATATTCCATTCATCATGCAGCTTCATCGGGGCTGTACCTCTGCGGGTACAGCGCTCCGAGAACCTTACAACTTATTACTTGGAATACAGCTCTACGATCAGGTGCTCCTCGATCTCGTAATCGAGATCTTCCTTAACAGGCATACGAACTACCTTTGCAGTCTGGTTCTCCTTGTCCATATCCAGCCAAGTGGGAACGGTCCTGCCGGCAGTTGTCTCGATGATCTGCTTGAACTTGGGGCTCTTCTTGCTGTTCTCCTTCAGGGAGATAACGTCGCCAGCCTTCACTCTGTAGGAAGGAATGTCAACTCTCTTGCCGTTTACAAGATAATGACCGTGAACGACCAGCTGTCTAGCCTCACGTCTGGTCATGGAAAGACCCATTCTGAATACAACGCTGTCCAGTCTGGACTCGAGGATAGTCAGCAGATTGGTACCTGCCTGACCTTCCATCTTCTGAGCGATCTCGAAGTAGTGGTGGAACTGCTTCTCCAGTACGCCGTAGATAAATCTCAGCTTCTGCTTCTCCTTCAGCTGAAGACCGTACTCGGATACCTTCTTGCGCTTGTTAGCGTTGGGGTCACGCTTAGTCTCCTTAGCAACGCCCATTACCATGGGACTGATGCCGAGGTACTTACATCTCTTGAGTATTGGTTCTCTGTTTACTGCCATTTTAATGACCTCCGTTTTCTAATATGATATCGGGCTTTAAGTCTTACGCTCACGCTGCTTTACCCGACTTTGAGTTAAACTGCAAACTCAAATAACGTGTGATTACACTCTTCTTCTCTTGGGGGGACGGCAACCGTTGTGGGGGATAGGAGTAACGTCCTTGATCAGTGTTACCTCCAGCTCCTCGGACTGAAGTGCTCTGATAGCAGCTTCTCTTCCTGCGCCGGGTCCCTTAACGAATACCTGTACTTCCTTCAGACCGTGCTCCTTAGCAGCTCTTGCAGCTGTCTCTGCTGCTGTCTGTGCAGCGAAAGGAGTGGACTTCTTGGAGCCTCTGAAACCGAGTCCGCCTGCGGAAGCCCAAGAAATTGCGTTACCCTGCATATCAGTGATGGTAACGATTGTGTTATTGAATGTAGACTGGATATGAACCTGTCCCTTTTCAATGTTCTTTCTTTCACGACGGCGACGAACTGTCGTCTTCTTCTTAGCCTGAGCCATGCTTCATACCCTCCCTTACTTCTTCTTGT
>NZ_CAMHRZ010000277.1 GCF_946187255.1 uncultured Ruminococcus sp. | reverse complement strand
CCTGCCCTCTCAGGCGGGCATGGGCGGCGGAAGTGCTGACTGTGCCGCTATGCTGAGAGCGATGAATACCTATTTCGGCACACTTATAGATGAGGATGACCTGTGTATGCTGGGTGCAAAGCTGGGTGCGGACGTACCTTTCTGTATCAAGGGCGGCACAAGGCTTTGTCAGGGCGTGGGCGAGATAATGAATCAGCTGCCGTCCCTTGACTGCGGATTAGTCATCATAAAGCCTGATGTCAGCGTTTCTACACCCGAAGCGTACAGGCGCTACGATCTTCTACGCAAACCGCCGAGAAGCAATCTGGATTATTTCCTTAAAGCACTGGCTTCGGGAAATGTATTTTCCACCAGTATATACCTTTTCAATGTGTTTGAGACAGCTATCGATCTTCCCGAAGTGAACGAAGCAAAGCAGGCGTTAAAGGAAGCGGGAGCGCTGAATACCCTTATGACAGGCAGCGGTTCGGCAGTTTTCGGCGTGTTTGAAACGGAATCCTACGCAAAGGATGCAGCTGCTAAACTGGAAGGAAAGTACGGTTATTGTCAGGTGTGTACCCCGACAAAGAGTGCCTACGAGCTCATGTGGGTGAACAGGTGATACGAAAGGTCGCAATACTATGAATTACAAATGTAAATTCTGCGGATACAGATTCAAGGACAAGGACGAACAGATCTGTCCCGAGTGCCTGACTGCCCGCGAAGAGGATATATCCTGCGGCGTATACGGAGAAGCGGATCACAGCCATGCCGTTTATGACGATATCTACGGAAAGAATATGTTCAAAAACAACGACACCTTCCGTGACGGCAGAGCGGATTTCCTCAAAGATGAACGCCGCAGTGAAAACCGCAACGAGGCTGCCAGATACGAGCGCCGCAACGGCGGTGATATCGATATGGAAGCAGACCACAGAAGACAGCGTTATGCGCAGCCCTATTCCGCACCTGCGGCTCGTCCGTCGGGGAATATGCCTGCAAACAACCGGCAGAACGGCTGTTCAAAGGGCTGCGGTATAATCATCGTCATTATCATCGCGCTGATAGTGTTTGGAAATGAGTTTTCCATCACGAGTGATACTGTCATCGAAAAGCTCAACGAGTTTATCGGTAATGTGGAGACGGAAGATACTTCCGAGACCGAGTCCGTGACTGAGACGGCTGATACCAAGCCCGTGCCCACAACTGCCAAGTCTGCCGCTAATGATGATATTCTGCCTGCATACAAGAACGCTGACGTTGATGTGGATATACTTATTGAAAAGGAAACAGTCACTTCCGTCATGACAGATGATGTCACAGTCCCCGATAATGTCAGGGAAACACTGTACTTTATCGATAACGATGATAACTACGAGCTTGCTGTCTCAGCAGAACCGCGTTTGATAAACAAGTACGAGCTGCGTCTGATGGTAAAGCATACCGACGGCACAGGTGTGAGTGAAGATGAATTTAAAGTCAACCTCATGGATTGCCTTGCTGTGGACGAAAACGGTTACGATCTGAGTATATACAGCGGCTGGGTATCGGACAAGCTGGTATACATCGACGGAGACAGTTCCATGATCGTGCCTACGGTATACGCTGATAATACTGCCGAAACGGTATACCTCTTCATCGATGCCGAATATAACGGACAGACAGTGAACTTTACCCTTGAATTATGAGAGACATAACTTTATCATTGGATAAATGCAGCCTTTGTCCCAGAGGCTGCGGTGTTGACAGGACTTCGGGCGAAAAGGGCTTTTGCGGGGCAGGCGCTAAGGTCAGGATAGCCCGTGCAGCACTGCATCAGTGGGAGGAACCGCCCATCAGCGGTACGAACGGTTCGGGAACGGTGTTTTTTTCGGGATGCAATTTGCGCTGCTGCTTTTGCCAGAATTATGAGATATCCTCAGAAGGCAAGGGCTTTGAACTCACTGTACAAGAGCTTGCCGACACATTCCTCATGCTGCAGGAGCAGGGAGCCCACAATATAAACCTTGTCACTGCAGCGCCTTATGTTCCGCAGATAATTGAGGCACTGGACATTGCAGGCAGTCGGCTGACGATACCCATCGTGTACAACAGCGGCGGTTACGAAAGTGTTGAAACTCTTGAAATGCTGAGAGGCAGGGTAGATATCTTCCTTCCCGATCTTAAATACTATTCCTCCGAGCTTTCGGCTAAGTATTCGGGCGCTGCCGATTATTTTGAAAGAGCTTCGCGGGCGCTGATAAAAATGCATGAGCTTGTAGGCTGTCCCGAATTTGATGAAAAGGGCATTATGAAAAGGGGAGTCATCGTAAGGCACCTTGTTCTGCCCAATTGCAGGCATGACTCAGCAAAGGTGGTCGGCTGGCTTGCGGATAATTTTGCCCCTTATGAGATACTTATCAGCCTAATGAGCCAGTATGTGCCCATGTACAAGGCAAAGGATATCAAGGAGCTTTCCCGCAGGACTTCGACTTTTGAATATGAGCATATCTGCAAAATGATCGAGGAATGCGGTTTTGACGGATATTTTCAACAGCGTTCTGCTGCAAAAGAAAGCTATGTTCCTGAGTTTTTTGATAATAAATACTATTAATGGCAGTATTCTTATTAAAATATTAACCAAAATGTAATAACTGCCTATTGACAACTTGTCCTAAATGAGTTATAATGACACTAAGGACTTGTGAATTAGTTCTTATCATCAAACAAACACAATGAGTAATGAAAAGAGGTTATGCCAATGTCCAAAGCTATGGGTTCAAGGTATTCTGTTGAGACTTCAAAGGAGAGCAAGGAATATTTTGAGTTCGTCAAGGATCTCCTTGACCACGAGGTAGTAGGTGAGATGAAGAAATTCAGACACCATTACAGTACTACCTGTTATCAGCATTGTCTTAACGTGTCTTATTATAACTACATCGTCTGCAAAAAGCTGGGACTGAATGCGAAGGCTGCCGCAAGGGCAGGTATGCTTCACGATCTTTTTCTGTATGACTGGCGTGACGAGCCAAGGAAAAAGGGCGAGCTCCCTCACGGCTTTTCCCACCCTAGAATAGCTCTTAAAAATGCTGAAAAGCATTTTGAGCTTGACAAGGTAGAGGAGGACATGATCATCAAGCACATGTGGCCGCTTACAGTCAAGCTGCCCAGATATGCTGAGAGCTATGTTATTGTTATGATAGACAAGTATGCGGCTATGCTCGAATTCGGTGTACACTGCAAGAACGTTCTTTCAAACACCGTTCATTCGATACACAGTCACAAAAAGGCAGCGTAAATAATATCTAAAACACAGACCTCTCGTGGCTGCATTACCACGAGAGGTCTTTTGGGTCCCCGGGCGGACGGCTCGACACGTTACTTACATTGCTGTGTGGTGTGGTTTGCATCTCGGTGTCCGTTGGAGCTGTGTGATTGATCGGCAGACATAAAGAAAAGACCCGACTTTGTATTATCGGATCTTTTTGTGTTATGGCATAGTCAGTTTCCAAATATATAGAAATACGTCAGACCCAGCCATTCCCGCACCCAGAAGGTGGGGAGATAACGCGGCTCGGTGTGGGCGGAGTATGCGGTTATCTTTTCTGCACCCTCCTGTTTGGCTATCAGGCTTGCGCGGTACTGGTGAAAGCCGTCGGTAACGATGGTTATATCTCGTCCGCAGCCCATTTTATCGGTTATCTCAAAGGTGAATTTTATGTTCTCGAATGTGGAGGTGGACTTGTCTTCCATTATTATCCTGCTTTCGTCCGCACCTTTTTCCACAAGGTAGCGGCGCATCGCTTCCGCTTCGGAGATATTTTCTCCGCTGCCCTTTCCGCCCGATACTACACAGATAGCATCGGGGTGCTTCTGCATGGCGTCGTAGGCTGTATTCAGCCTGCGTTTCAACATACGCGAGGGTCGCTCTCCCCGCACCTGACAGCCGAGTACTACGATGAGTTCCGTGTTATTTGGTGCATTCTCCTGAGCCCTGAACATTTTATAAGAGAGTATGCCCGCGTATGTCAGACCACCGAGAAGCAGCAGTGCAGCTGCGACTATCAGTATCTTTCCGGGAATATGCCCCCACAGTCTTCCCAGCAGCTTGCAGAAGGGTTTGAAGAACGCTGTTGCCGCGATGATCAGCCCGAAGAAAAGTATCCCCGCTGCATTGCCCTCGTTGAATATCGGCAGAGGTATGATGAACAGCAGCAGAAAAAAGATCTCCACCGCGAGTATAACATATTTTATCGACATCCTGTGTTCCTTTCATTTTGCACGAAAAACGGCAGACCCCAGAGCCTGCCGCTTTCATTATACATCGTAATATCGTAAACTGAAATTATTCAACGATGAACTTCTTGATCTCTGCGAAGAACTTGTCAGCGTCATCAGTGTGAGCTGTCAGCTGAATGGGGTTGGACAGATCAAGACTGAAGATACCCATGATAGACTTTGCATCAACAGCATA
>NZ_CAMHRZ010000276.1 GCF_946187255.1 uncultured Ruminococcus sp. | reverse complement strand
TTTTATACAAATTGTAACTATTCTGACAATAATTTTTCATACTTATTACAAACAGCAATAGTTAAAATACGGTAACAATGCATATCGTTTTATTGACAAATCATTACGATTGCCGTATAATAATTATATGTATGCAGATATGATACGATCATCTGTGAAAATTTCGGCAAAATATAAGATACATCCCTCTCCCCGATTTCTGTAATAATTCGGGGCGGGAAAGACCTGTATTTTGCTGTAAGTGAGGAGTGAGTACAAGTGGACGATGCCGATTACTGCCGAACGTGTTTCCGTGAGGTGAACAGGTGTTTTCCGCCTGTATTCCCGATAAATAATTAAACGGAAAAGGTTCGTGCATGGTGCCCATTTACATATCGAAGGGATGGTTATTATGTATGAAAAGGTGCTGAAGCTCCTTACAGACAGAAACTTCAAGATGATCCGAGAGATCTTCATTGAGATGAACGAAGCAGATGTGGCTTCGCTTTTACAGCGGTTTTATGACGATCATCAGGCAGATAAGCATGATCTGCTGCTGCTTTTCAGGCTGCTGAACAAGGATATAGCAGCGGATGTATTTGCATATATGGACAGCGATATGCAGATGATGCTGATAAATGCATTCACCGATAAGGAACTGCAGGAAGTCATCGATGATCTTTATGTGGATGATACCGTTGATATCATCGAAGAGATGCCCGCAAATGTTGTGGCGAGGATAATCCGATCTGCGGACGTCGAAACGAGGAAACATATAAATCAGATACTTAAATATCCCAAGGACAGTGCAGGCTCTGTTATGACAACAGAGTATGTTTATCTCAGAAAAGACTATACCGTCAGAGAAGCACTTGACTGGATCAGACATATAGGTGTTGTCAAGGAAACAGTATATACGCTGTATGTTACCGAGAATCGTGTTCTTATTGGCGTGCTTTCGCTGCTCGATCTTATCACAGCCGATGAGGATGACAAGATAGAGGGTATAATGGAGACTAATATAATCTCCGTGAAAACTCTGGAGGACCGAGAGGTAGTTGCGGCAAAGATGGCAAAGTACGACTTCGCTGCGATGCCCGTAGTCGATAAGGATATGCGGCTGGTGGGTATCATCACATACGATGATGCGATGGACGTTATCGAGGAAGAGACGACCGAAGACTTTTCCAAGATGGCAGCTGTTGCCCCCAGTGAGGAGTCCTATTTCAAGACCTCCGTTTTCAAACACGCTAAAAACCGTATCATGTGGCTGCTGGTGCTGATGCTTTCTGCAACGCTGACCGGTGCGGTGGTCAACAGGTATCAGGCTGCGTTTGCGGCAGTACCCGTCCTTGTATCATTCCTGTCGATGCTCAGCGGCACAGGCGGTAACTGCGGTTCCCAGACTTCCACCCTCGTAATAAGAGGTATGGCGCTGGGTGAGATAAATATGCGCGATTTTTTCAAGGTGCTATTCAAGGAGCTGCGCATCGCGGTGGTGTGCGGTATAATACTGTCCGTAGTCAATGCGGGCAGGATAATCCTTGTGTATCACAATGACACCTCAGTGGATTGCATAAAGCTGGCATTCACTGTCAGCGGTGCAATTTTGCTGACGGTCATCCTTTCAAAGCTGATAGCCGCAATGCTGCCAATGGCTGCAAAGAAGTTAAAACTCGACCCTGCAATCATGGCGGCACCGCTGATAACAACTATCGTGGATACCTGTTCCACACTGATGTTCTTCATGCTTGCAACTGTGATATTTGATATATGATCACAGGCAAAACTTGGGGCGGAGATGTGTTTGATAAATAATGAAATATGGTGGTGAGTAAATGACGGCGCAGGAAGATGAAGAATTCAAAGTAATTGACATGGACCAGCTCGAAGATATGCATTCGGGCAAAAACAAGAAAAGCAAGTCATTTATCAGATATGTGCCTTTTATACTCACCGTACTGATAATATCCCTTTGTCTTGTGTTCCTGAGTGATCACGAATTTGACGAGCTGCTAAATTATACTCCCGAGAACATGGTATTTGCATTCTTTGTGATAATCGGGTTTTATGGGCTCAAATCGCTGTCGATGGTATTCCCGCTCACAGCACTGTTCATAGCTGCGGGAGCCATATATCCTTTCTGGCTGGCGTGTATAGTAAATACCATAGGGCTTGTCGTATGCTATACCATCCCGTATATGGTGGGCAGATTTTCGGGTGCGGGATTTGTGAACGACATTACGCGGAAGTACCCCAAGCTGAATAAGATCGTCGGTTATTCCCGCAGCAACAACCTGTTTGCAGCTTATGTGACCCGTGCCATCGTGTTCCTGCCTGGAGATGCTGTATCTATGCTTCACGGAGCGCTTCGTATGCCGTTCAGACCGTACCTTATCGGTTCGCTTATAGGCACTCTGCCCCAGATGCTGGTGCAGACATATCTCGGTGCAAACATCAAGGATCTTAATATGAAGACGGTACTGGTACTGCTGGGGCTGACTGTACTGACGCTGCTGCTTTCGCTGCCGCTCAATAAGCACGTCAGCACCCAATGGCTCGATGCGGAAGAAGATGCCTTCTACTGTTTCGATTATTTTGACGAATGGGATGACGGAAGTATATAAAAACGACCTCGCGGGCAATCGATGCCGGAGGTCGTTTGTTTATTTGTCTTTTTTTACTTGCTTTTCAAAGCTGCCGTCGGCAACGTGCTTGCCCACATTGTAAAAACTGTACACATTCTCGGACTCATCGCCTGTGAGCCTTTTGTATACCTTAGTCACAGGGCACATCTGAAAGCCTTTGATCTTTTCAAGCACAGGCTCGCCGTTCTTTACGACCCACTTGTAGTCATATTCACCCGCATAGTTGCGCAGCATGGCTTCACCGAGATATACTCCGTAGATAACAGCGATCTTTTCCACAGTTTCTGCGGGTACCTCATTTGATTTGAAGTGTTCGTTCAGCTTGCCGAGAAGCATTTCAAGCTCGGCAACGTTCTTTTCAGAATAATCCTCAAAGCTGAAATTGAAACGCTTTGCGTCATCAATGGCGTTTTTGCATATCTGATCTATCTGGGCACGGGGCATAAGCTGGTTTTCGGACATATTTACCGCCTCCTTTTATTATCTGCTTGATACTATGAAAAGGACGCTTCGCTCAATAGTGAAGCGCCCTTGCGTTTATCAGTCGATCTTTACGGTCCAGCCGAAAGTATCGGGGATCTTGCCCCACTGGATGCCTGTCATGGTATCATACAGCATCTGTGAGATCTTGCCTATCTTGTTGTCGTTGATAGTCATTACCTTGTCGCCCCACTTCAGGTGGCCAACAGGGGAGATAACAGCAGCAGTACCTGTGCCGAATACCTCATCGAGCTTGCCCTCGTCATAAGCCTTAGCAACTTCCTCGATAGTGATCCTTCTCTCGCTGCAGGGAATGCCCTTGCTCTTGCATACTTCAAGTGCGGACTTTCTGGTGATACCGGGAAGTACAGAGCCTGTCAGCAGGGGAGTTACTACCTCACCGTCGATAACGAAGAATATGTTCATGGAACCAACTTCCTCGATATACTTCTGCTCAACGCCGTCAAGCCACAGTACCTGCTCATAATCCTGATTGTGAGCCTCATCCTGACCCTTCAGGGAGATAGCATAGTTAGCAGCAGTCTTTGCAAAGCCTGTACCGCCTCTTACTGCTCTAACATACTTCTGCTCAACATAGATCTTAACGGGGTTAAGACCTGTGGAGTAGTATGCGCCGGAGGGAGAAAGGATTATCAGGAACAGATAGTGATCTGCGGGTCTGACGCCTACATAAGGATCGGTAGCGAAGATGAAAGGTCTGATATACAGCGAAGCGCCGTCAGTGTGAGGTACCCAGTCCTTCTCGATCTCAACCAGCTTCTTTGTAGCCTCAACCATGAATTCCTCGTCGATCTGAGGGATAACCATTCTCTCGGCAGAAACGTTCATTCTCTTGTAGTTCTCATCGGGTCTGAACAGTTGAACGCTGCCGTCAGCAGTCCTGTACGCCTTAAGACCCTCGAATATCTCCTGACCATAGTGCAGACACATAGCAGCAGGGGACAGTGTAACGTTGTCAAAAGGAACGATGCGTGCATCGTGCCAGCCCTTGCCTGTATCATAGTTCATAACA
The DNA here is from genome assembly GCF_946187255.1 of uncultured Ruminococcus sp. Lineage (GTDB taxonomy): Bacteria > Bacillota > Clostridia > Oscillospirales > Ruminococcaceae > Hominimerdicola. The sequence goes on along the minus strand of NZ_CAMHRZ010000276.1, from coordinate 296 downwards.
AACATATGATCAGTGAATATGTGACCAAAGCCCAGCTTAGTCTCATCGGTAGGCTTAGCCTTAGGAGTTTTGGTCAGTTCGATTTTGATTTCCATAGTGATCCTTCTTTCTTAAAAATTGATCTGTATATATTATAATACACTTTCTCTGATTTTTCAAGGGGTATTTTCACTTTTTTTGAAATATTTCTGCTTTTTTCCTGCATATTTATCATTTCGCAGCCAATAATAGGTACATATAGGCATATTTTTGAATTTTGAGTCAGGCGAAAAGGCAAATATATATAGGCAACTTAA
>NZ_CAMHRZ010000275.1 GCF_946187255.1 uncultured Ruminococcus sp. | reverse complement strand
TGATAAACTCAGCTGAGATATACCGCAAATGTGCCATTGCAAGGGCTGACGGCACTTTCTCCAACGTGAGGATAGCAGCATCGCAGGCAGCGGATGAAATGCTGGGCATAACAGGCGTGTGTGCATCCTTCGTTATGTATAAGCAGGGGGATATAGTCAATATCTCCGCAAGAAGCATGGGCAAATACAATGTCCAGGTAATTATGGAAGCACTCGGCGGCGGCGGACATCTCACGATGGCGGCGGCGCAGATAAAGACCGATCTTGATACTGCGGACAAGCAGCTTCGTGAGGTCATAGATGATTACATAAGAAACAATACAAATTAAGAAAGGCGTGTTGAAAATGAAAGTTATTTTACTTAAAGATGTAAAGGGTTCGGGCAAGGCAGGAGATACCCTGAACGTAGCAGACGGATATGCAAGGAACTTCCTGATAGCAAGAGGTCTGGCAGTTGAGGCAAACGCAAAGAACCTCAACGACCTGGCAGGCAAGAAGGCTTCCGCACAGCACAAGATCGATGTTGAGACTGCCGATAACAAGGCTATCGCTGAGAAGATAACCGATAAGGAAGTCGTTATCAAGGCAAAGGCAGGTCAGGGCGGCAAGCTGTTCGGTGCAGTGACTTCGGGTGTCGTTGCAGACGCACTCAAGGAGCAGTACGGTGTTGACGTAGATAAGAAGAAGATCGCACTCAGCGCCGATATCAAGGCCTTCGGTGATTTTACCGCAACAGTAAAGATGTCTCACGGAGTATCCTGCGGCATCAAGGTAAAGGTCGTGGAGGAATGATCTCATGCCCGACAACGATATAAATGATTACAGCGCAGTCAGCGGTTCATCTGTACACGGCAGGACACTGCCCTACAGTCAGGAGGCGGAGGAGGCAGTCATAGGCTGCATCCTCCTTGATCCCGTCAACTGCCGCGAAAGGGCAATGGAGCTTCTGAAGCCCGAGCATTTTTACAATCCACAGCATCAGAAGATATTCTCCATACTCATGCGTATGTTCACCACAGGCAAGGTGGAGGACATAGTCACGATCGTTGACGAGGCTGTCAATACAGGCATCTTTGAGACAAGCACCATCGCTATGCGATATCTCTACGGGCTCATGGATAATGTGCCCTCCACAAAGAATATCGAGAGCTACTGTAATATAGTTCAGCAAAAAGCGCAGATGCGTTCGCTGCTCAATGTTGCCAATGATATAATCAAGGGCGTAAATGAGGGCGGCAATGATACCAATGCCCTGCTGGACAGTGCAGAGCAGAAGATATTCAATATTCGTCAGGGTAAGGATACCCAGGGACTGACACGCATCAGCGATGTTATAGTAGAAACGTTCCACCACCTGACTGAGATATCGGGTCCCAATGCAGAAGAATTTCAGGGCGCAAGATCGGGCTTTTCACAGCTGGACAGCGTTACTACAGGTCTGCAGAAGACCGACCTTATCGTGCTTGCGGCGCGTCCCGCAATGGGAAAATCTGCCTTTGCACTTAATATCGCAGTAAACTGCTGCAAGAACACCATGCGTGATGTTGTCATTTTCTCCCTTGAGATGGGCAAGGAACAGCTGGTTTCAAGAATGCTGGCTTCAGAGGGCAAGGTAAACAATACTCTGCTGAGAAACGGTGAGATGAAGGACGACGAGTGGGAAAAGCTGGCAGAAGCTGCTGACGTGCTCTCACAGCTGCCCATATATCTCGATGACGGTGCGGGCGGAGTAACAGTCCCGCAGATGAAGGCAAAGCTCAGAAGAATGAAAAATCTGGGACTTGTGGTCATAGACTATATCCAGCTGATGGAGTCACCCAACAAGCATTCAAGCCGTGTAACGGAAGTTTCTGAGATCACCCGTCAGATAAAGCTGATGGCAAAGGAACTCAGTGTGCCCATCATCGCACTCTCACAGCTTTCGAGAAGCTCGGAAAAGCGTGAGGATAAGCGCCCCATGCTTTCGGACCTGCGTGAATCGGGTTCTATCGAGCAGGACGCGGATATAATCATGTTTCTCTATCGTGATGCTTACTATGCAGACTCAAAAGAGGATCAGACAGTTGCAGAGTGTATCGTAGCCAAAAACCGTCACGGTCAGACCGGTACGGTAAAACTCAGCTGGATAGGCGAGTATACTTTGTTCAGAGGATTGGAATTCAGAAAAGATGAAAAGTGATCTTCCCCATAGGATAGAACAGACTATAAAACGGTATGATATGGCAGAAAAGGGCGAACGCTTGCTGGTAGGGCTTTCGGGCGGAGCAGACAGCGCTGCGCTCCTTTTGTGTCTGCGGGAGCTTGGCTACGATGTCACAGCCTGCCATGTCAACCATTGTATACGCGGCGAGGAAGCCGACCGAGATCAGCATTTCTGCGAGGCGCTGTGTGAAAGGCTGGGTATCCCCATAGAGGTCAGGCGTGTTGATGTGCCTGCCTATTGCAGGACACATCCCGTTTCGGAAGAAGAGGGTGCAAGGCTGTTAAGGTATGAGGCTTTACAGGGAATAAAGACGGATAAGATATGCACAGCACATAATCTGGATGACTGCCTGGAGACTACGCTGTTCAATCTTGCACGCGGTTCGGGACTTAAAGGGATAGCGTCCATACCGCCCGTGAGAGGGAACATAATACGTCCCCTGATAGAATGCAGCCGTGCGGATATCGAGGCTTACCTTGCAGAAAAAGGGCAGGATTTCGTTACCGATTCCACTAATCTTCTGGATGAATACTCCCGCAACAAGCTGCGCCATAAGGTGATACCGGTGCTGAAGGAGATAAATCCTTCGCTTACCGATACTTTTTCAAAAACTCTCGGGTTTATCCGTGAAGACAGTGAGTATCTTGAAAAACTGGCGGATGATGCATATAAAGCAGTATGTGTGCAGGACGGTTACAGCTGCGTGGATATACTCGCACTTGATTACCCCCTGCGCCGCAGAGTCATAATGCGGATACTGACAAAAAATGGCATAGCTGTGGGGCAGGATAAAATCGAAATAATTGAACAGCTTATAAGTGAGGGTGGAAAAGCAAGTGTAAAGTCGAATTGCTTTGCATACACAAAGTCGGGAATGCTGTATATTTATAAGGAAAATACCGCACAAAGCACCGATAGCGACTGTATCACTATCTCACCCGGCTGTACAGTAAACTGGCATGACAGGGATATTCATTTTGAGATAATAGAAATAGATGGGAAATTTGAAAATGTTAATAAAAAGTTTGCAAATTCTTGTCTGGATTATGATAAAATAAATGGTGTGATTGTTTTGAGAACAAGAAAAGCGGGAGACAGGATACGTCTGGTCAACCGTGATTTCAGTTCTGATGTGAGAGTGCTGATGAAACAGGCTTTTCCCGCACATAAGCGCGGCTCGGCCGTTATCCTCGCGGATGACGAGGGTGTCATTCTCACAGAAAAATACGGCGCTGCCGACAGAGTGAAGATAGACGCGGATACAAGACGTGTGCTCGTATTCGGTGAGGTGGATAGATAACCGATTATCATGACTTCCTTTTCACGCTGTTTTCACAATAAAGAGTTATACTTATTTGGTATATTAAGTATGCAGCAATGCTGTACAAAGTATATAAGCGGTCATACTGCAAATTTAGAACAAAAGGTCGTGATAGATTGAAAAACGGAGGAAAATCTCTGCTTATTTATTTGGTAGTTTCGATCTGTATCATTACAGGTCTGGTCTATATGCTGATGAGCATGAGCAGTAAGCCCGATGAGGTCAAGTATTCCGAAGTAATGGGACACTTTGATGCTCTCGAGGTCAGTGAGTTCGAGCTGGATCTCGGTACGGGTGAGCTGAAATATAAGCTCGACGACGGTGAGGACGTGGAGTATAAATATAAAGTCCCCAATGTCGGTCTGTTTGTAAGTGAGGTGCTCGGCGGCGAGGAGGAAGTCAACTACCGCAGAAAGTACGATGCCGCACATCCCGATGCACCGCTGAAATACGACCTCGTGCCCATATCGGACAACAGCTTCTGGCTGAACCTGATCCCCACTTTCCTTATGCTGGGCGTTATGATATTCTTCTTCGTGTTCATGATGAAGAGCGCCGGCGGCGGAAAGATGACAGGCTTCGGCAAGACGAATGCAAGGCTGGCTCCTTCCAGCAAAAAGGCTACCTTTGCTGATGTTGCGGGTGCCGATGAGGAAAAGGAAGAGCTCAAAGAGATCGTTGATTTCCTGCGTGACGGCAGGAAGTACGCCGAGATAGGCGCGAGGATCCCCAAGGGCGTTCTGCTCCTGGGACCTCCCGGTACAGGTAAGACACTGCTGGCAAGAGCAGTTGCAGGTGAGGCTAAGGTGCCTTTCTTCTCCATATCCGGTTCGGATTTCGTTGAGATGTTCGTCGGTGTGGGCGCATCGCGTGTAAGAGATCTGTTCGAGCAGGCTAAGAAGAGCGCACCTTCTATCATATTCATCGATGAGATCGATGCTGTCGGCAGACAGAGAGGTGCGGGTCTCGGCGGCGGTCATGACGAGCGTGAGCAGACCCTTAACCAG
>NZ_CAMHRZ010000274.1 GCF_946187255.1 uncultured Ruminococcus sp. | reverse complement strand
GCGTAGCGACCAGAGTGCAAAAAGTCGCTAGCTTTCTCGGGCGTGAGGGTTTTGGTGCGCAGAGGGGGTATGGGGGGCTCCGCCACCCATTTAGATAGCATTATGAATTATCAGAAGTTTTTTATGCCTTTCACTTTCGCCGCCAGCTTCGATACATCCGTTACATTCACAGTGCCGTCTTTGCTCACATCCGCTACACCCTGCTCATATCCATCCAGATTCTTCACTCCCTTTACATGGGCTGCTGTTTTCGATATGTCCGTAACATTTATAGTGCCGTCACCGTTGGTATCACCATAAGCGTAAAGGAATTTCTCAAATGTCTTGTCTGTGTCATCCTTGCTGATGTATACCGTGCGCGGCGCTCTGCCCTCCGCTGTCATCTTGACCGTGTAGTCCGCTTCGGGGTCAAATCCGCCCATGCTAAAGGAACCAGGATATGTCGTCATCTCCCTGAAAAGCTCGTCGCCTTCGTATATCTCCATATTTAAGGTGTATATGCCGTTTATAGAGATCTGTATGGGACTGCTGTAATATCTGCCCTCGCTCGTTTCAGCATAGTATCTTAAAAATCCCTTGTGCATATCGTAGCTGACCACTTTGTACTCGTCTGCGGGTTCCCACCAGACACCGGCTTTTATCTCCCAGCCCTGATCTGTTATTTCACCGTCGTTGTTGGTGATCTCAGGTGCTTCGGGCAGCTTGAATTCTGCTCCGCAGTTCATATTTACAGTGGTGGGCAGTTTGCCGAATATCACCCTGTCGGGAGCATAGCACACTGTGTTGTACGCCCTGTCCGCTGCGGTGATGCTGTACGCTGTAAGGTCGGTGACATCGTAGGTAACAGTCATCTTTCCATCCTTGTCGGTGACAGCGGGTATCGCATCGATGAAATCGTAGGCTGTATGATAGTTGAGCGTACCCATCTGTGCCAGGAAAGTGACAAGGTCGGTGGAATGGGTCGCGGGTCTGCGATGCTCATTGTATGGGTCTTCATAGTAGTTGTAGAACTCGCTGTACTCCATGAATACATCGTTCAGCACTGTAATGGGAACGTTCGTTTTCGGCGTTTTGCCCGCTTCGCAGCCTGTGCCGTTGCCGATGATGTAGAAGCCCTCCAGATTGTCGTCCTGTGCGGTGATGGTCAGCAGTTTTCTGCCGTCCTTTTCGGTGAACACCACATCCGAAAGCACAGGTGAGGTAAGGTCAACATTGAAGGCGACCTCTTTTGACTGAGTGCGCTCTTCCGCATCGGGGGCGTATATATGTGAGGTTATTTTAAGAGTATATTTACCTTCGGTATAACTTGTTTCCTGGAAGAAATATAAGGTATCTGATTCGCGTGATTTGACTTCGCTCGCGAAGGTCTCCACACCGGGTATGGAAACTCCGTTTTCGTCCAGCACTTCCACCTTATCGATAGTACCGTCGCGGTCGGGGATGATCGTATAGTTCAGAGAATCAGCGGCTCCGTCGCTGTTCGGGGATATGAAATACTCATGATCCCTTGCAGCCGCCAGCTCCTCACGGTATGCCAGCGTACCTGCTTCTGTGAACCCTGAGTTTGTCAGGTTGGTCTCTGCTGTGAACAGCTGTGAAAATGACAGCGAAGCGGGGAATTTGTTTCCTGTCATCTCTGTTGTTATATAGTTCCGCTGCTTGTATCCCACGCCGGACTCACGATCGTCACGACCCAGTATCGGCAGTGTGTACCAGTCGCCGTGGAAACCGATGACAGGCATGGAGATATCACAGCAGTTCTCCGCACCGCGCATATACAGGAAGCCTTCAACGAACCAGCCATGAGTGAATACCTCATCGTTCTCCGCCGCTTCATCCGCGCTGAGGGTCACGGTCACGGGGAAGGTGACATTCCCGCCTGCGGGTATACTCAGCTTGTCTTCGGGGTAGGATATCTCACAGCCCAGTCGCTTGGTGCCCGAGAGGTAGTATCCTTCATCACCTTCATCCGCAGAGTCGGTGGAAAGGTTCAGCACGGCTTCCGAGAAAGTAACATCCTCATTGCTGAAATTTTCCAGCGTCACATCAAAGGAGAAGGTATTTTCCAGCCTGTCTCCCAGTTCGGCGGCAGCCTTGCCGTTGTGGCGCATCAGCACCTTTGCGGAGGTCATACTGTTCATATACACAACGCCCGCGCCCTGCGATCTTGGGGAGATCTCCACATCTCTGCCTGCGGGGACAGCGGTGTTCATGAGGATATCCTTTATCTGTCTCGCTTTATCCGCGCCCTGTGCCGCAAGCCCGTTTTTCGTGAGGTACTGGTTCACCAGCGCCGCACAGCCTGCCACATAGGGAGAAGCCATTGATGTTCCGCTCATATATTCGCAGTCATCGTAGCCTGCGGACAGGATATCTCCTCCGGGGGCGCTGATCTCGGGTTTCAGCGTGAGATCCTGCTTGGTGCCCTTTGATGAAAAGTCGCAGATATCCGCCTGAACAGTGTCGGGCATCAGTGTGCCGGTGAATGATACTGTCTTGTTCTCCTGTGCCAGCAGTGACTCATAGACTTCCTTGTTTATGAAGCATCTTACGTCATAATCGGATTTTGTCTCGTCGTAGTCGGGGTATTCATTGTCCTCGATATATATCAGCGCACCCTCCGCGTCGCTTATCAGAGTATGGTAGCCTGCATCGGACACATCATCCTCCGAAGCGAGTTTGATGAGTGCCAGTTTGCCTGTCAGTGATTCCTTGGGGAAACCCTCCTCGGTGCCGTCGCCGCAGTCAACGTACTCAATAGCCTCTTCGGGCAGGAAAGCGCCGTAATTCGAGAATGGCACTTCGGTGCCGTCCGCCAGGTACATTCTGTAGTCATACTTGTGGCTGACATTTGCCGCCGCTACCGAGAAGCACTGCTTTCTGTCGCCGGGGGAGTTAAGGGTGCTGTTGTCGATGGTATCGGGGGTACCGCCGGGGTCATGGTTGTTGCCTGCGGAGACACATACCACTACGCCCGCATTGTCGGCGTTTTCCAGCACAGCGTCGTATATGGAATCTATAACGGGGTTGGGGGCTCTCTTGCCGAAGCTCATATTTATCACATCAGCGCCCAGCTTTACAGCGTCCTCGATGGCAGCCACTGCTTCTGCGTCTTCCAGATTGCCGCTGTCATCTTCCATTGGGCAGGCGCCCATGAATAACAGCTGTGCATCGGGCGCAACACCGTGAAGGTCGATGCCGTCCTCTGTGGTAACGCGGTTGCCTGCGGCGATACCCGCAACGTGAGTGCCGTGATATACGACATCGTTAGTCACGCCGTAGAGGTCGTCGGGCTTTGCATAGCAGGCTGCAAAGGGCAGCTTGCTGCTGAGATACACCTTTTCGGGGTCGAGGTTGCAATTGAGCCCGCGATTGTTGATGGCGTTTATTATGTCATCCTTGGTGAGCTTCACATTGATATCGTCCGCAAGAGGGGCGAACATATCATGGTCGGTGTTTAACTCGGTATCTATCACGGCGATGACCTGTCCCTCGCCCGTAAGACTTGTGGAATCGATAAAGCTCTCCACGCCCGTGACTTCGTTTGCGGTGTAGAGTTCGGGCATCTCGATCGCCAGAGATACGGCGGCGCTCTTCACATCGTGCAGGGCTTCTATATCGTCTGTCAGTTCCTCGGGGACTGTGCAGGCAAAGCCGTTGAGCAGGGAATCGTAGGTGAGATCGAGGGTCGCCTGCGGGTAAAGGTCGAGTATCTCATCGAATACCCGCTCGCGGTTGTTGGCAAGCTGTTCGGCGCGGTCGCGGGCTAAACTGCTGTCCAGAAAATCCGCGCCCTCCTCAGCGCCATCCATCGCGAGTATCGGGTCGCCGTACAGGGTGACGATGACTTTTACCAGCTCGTCCTCGTTATATGTACTGCTTTTCTGTTCAGCCTGCACCGCAGTGGGTGCAACAGCGGAAAACGTCAAAGACGCCGCCGAAAGCAGCCCCGCAATGCGGTTGATGATGTGTTTGTTTTTCATTGGTTCTCCTTTCGTGTAATGCTTGGAAAATGTCTGTATTCCGCCCGAACACCGCAGTTTGCGGGCAGGCGTAATGCTGTTTGAGATATAGTTAGATTATACAACAAATATCTATATCTGTCAATGAGTATTAATTTTTTTGATCAAGGTTCGGCGTTTTCAATTCATAATTTATTATCGGAGGGCATATTATTGTGGCACAGGGTTAATTCATAATTCATAATTCATAATTCATAATTGGGGTGCGTGGCGGCAGTTTGCTGTTTTTGTCAATGGTTTGGTGTGAGAATGATTTGGCGAGGGGCTTTTTAATTCATAATTCATAATTCATAATTATGGTGCGTGCCGCAGGTTTGCTGTTCTTATCGAATGTTAGCTTGTTTCGTTCTTAATGTTTGATGTGCATTTTGGATTTGCGTTTTAGCGATCGTGCAAACATCATCGCAAGCCTTTCACGAAAGGCTTGACCCCAAAGCTCTTTTCATTACTTACTTTGATTTTTGCCTTTGTTTGCTTCTCGGTGGCTAATTGCTCCAATGGGTCAAGAACAGCAAACTGCCGTCCCTCGCCCACAATTATGAATTAT
>NZ_CAMHRZ010000273.1 GCF_946187255.1 uncultured Ruminococcus sp. | reverse complement strand
CAGTGCGCATATTGAATACGAGCGGGATACTTTCGGTAAGGGCAGATATCAGTTCGGCAGATTCAATGGCGGGTGATTATATAAGAAGCATAGATGCTGTGACTATTTTATTTCTTCTTATATCGATATTGGCAGGTGCCTACTATATTGCGCTTCTGACAAGCACCCTGACAGTAGATATAACTGTAAACAAGCGTGAACGTGCAGTCCGAAGGATATTGGGAAGACATTTTGTACAGAGATATCTTCTGCTGTTTGCTTCTTTTGCAGGCAGCCTGATAGTTTCAGCAGTGATAGCTTTGGAGGTGAACCAAAAGTTCGGTATCGGCTCAGGAAAACTGATCGTTCTGTCAGCGGCTGTACTGCTTGTTTTTGAAGTCATGGCTGTCATTATCGCTGCAAAACTCGACGAGAAAAACAACACCCTCAAAGAATTAAAAGGAGGCGCACTATGATAGAACTGAAAAATGTCACAAAGGCATTCGGAACGAATATCCTTTTCAGTGGTCTGACGTTTGATATAAAAGACGGTGAGTTTGTTGTATTCTCGGGCAAAAGCGGCTGTGGTAAAAGCACGATGCTGAATATGATCGGCGGTATCGAAAAAGTCACCAACGGCAGTATAATCGTTGACGGGATGGATATAACCAAAAATATCAACAGAGTCAAGTATTTCAGTGAAAAGGTGGGCTTTCTGTTTCAGAATTTCGCTCTAAGCGAGAATAAGACAGTTCTGAAAAATATGGAAATGGTCGCAAAAAAGAACAGGACGGAAGTCGGCATAGACGAGGCGCTGAGGGAAGTCGGCATACTTTCCAAAAAGAACGAAAAAGTTTGCACACTTTCGGGCGGCGAACAGCAGCGTGTCGCTCTGGCAAGGCTGATGATAAAGAAATGCGATATCATACTTGCTGATGAACCTACGGGCTCACTTGACAAGGACAACGCGGATACTGTCATCGGCATACTGAAACAGCTTAACGAAAAAGGCAAAACTGTCATCATGGTGACACATGACGAGAATTTGAAAAAAGTCGGAAAACGTGTGATCGTGCTTGATTGATGCATGATGAGGGATTTTTTTACAAGTGGTAAAGTGAAGTAAGCTCTTGTCACAGGGAAACCGCTATCTCCGACGATGTATCGATATTGCAATGACAAAAAAGATGAAAGAGTTTTGAAAAGAGCCTCTTAGGGGGCTCTTTTCTTTATGCTGTAAATATCTTTAGTCGAGATAGCTGAGCTTGAAAATGAGATTCATGCTACTCGTGCTGAGCATAAACGTGAGACGATTGAATATATCGAAGCCAATATAAGGCTTTCGCAATACATGACAAAATGCCTGTGCTGGAACAATATGAGAAATACTTGCAGGAGCGAGGTGTGCCGTGTGAGTTTATTTTCTACAATCAAGATAAGTACGAATTATTTGTACCAAAGTCTGTAAAGGAGAAAGCCATTAGTCTGCTAACTCAGTTCAGGAAGCAGAACTATGAAAAGGACAAACAGGGCGATACGCAACAAAAATCTGCGCCACCGAAAAAGCCAAAGCCGAGATAATGAAACCAAAACCGCCATCATGCCGTATGGCACCCCAGCGGAATCGCTTGCCTCTCTTATAGGGAGTCCAGAGGGTCTCTCCCTCTGGCGCACTTACAAACTCGAAGAGTTTGTATAAGTGCGCCCTACGGGGTTATGGTGGGTAATGACTATCGAATAAAAAAATTCGCAAAACTTACCAACATGTCAAACTTTCGCGTATGCGAATCGCTGCGTATGCAGCAGGGGCGAAATCGCCCTCTAGGAAAGGAGAAATGTTATTGAGTAACAAGAAGCTGACAACAGAAGAAAAGATCGTGAAATCAAAAGAGTATGAAGATGAGATGACACGGTTGCAAAATAAAATGAAAACCATGCGGACAGCTAAAAAGAAGCTCGATGCCGAAATTGCCGATGAACTGGAAAAAGCCGAAATGGTAACTAATCAGGCGGTCGGCAAAAAGTTCAGGAGCAAAATGACTGTTGATCTGCCGCTGGACAAGTATGGTGAGATCATCGATTTCATGTTCATGCATGATGATTGTGTGGAGTTCATCGATGAGATTATTGCCAAGCATCGTCAGGAACAGGAAGCGGCTAAGGCTAAAAATCATGAAGAACAGTCTGCCGATGAAAATAGTGCGGCAACTGAATCTGCCCCCGCTGATGGCAGCGACAATATTGAAGAAGAAACTGAAACTGCACCTGCGGACGCAGTCATAGAATCAGCATAAAAGATAAATGAAGAAAAGGTAAGGTGAGTCCAATGTAAAAAGACCACTGTTCCCGGGGAAAAAGACCTAGCCAACCTTTGATCCCGAGAACAGAAATATCAAAACTGAAGCTTTGCCCGCTTCGGTCAACGACGTTCTATAAAAACTAACACAAAATACATCATCTCCATGCATACCTGCCGTGATGCCTGACGGCAGGAGCTGTCTAGCGTTGCAGCCAACGCTGTAGTTTTTCGCCAACTTCTAAGACAGCACATCACCTCCTTTCATCGCGGAAGGAGAACTAATTTGAAAACAACATTTACAAAAGAAGAACAGAAGAACCCGCGCTATGAGCTGAATTCGGTGCGAGAGTACAAGATCGGTCACACGACCTATATCGTTAAAACATACTTCGACCTTGAATGCGGGGAATCACTGGAAGATCTGCTCCAGCGTTTGGTAACAAAGGAGATATGCAAAGCGATGTCGTCTTAACGGCATATAATAATCCGAAGGAACAGCGGGTCAATAGATATTGACGTTCTCGTCAGAACGTGGTATACTATAAATGATCCGCTGTGATCGTCGGAAAGAGAGGAATGAATGAAAGACAAGATCACAGCATTGTATTGCCGCCTCAGCAACGACGATGATTTGCAGGGCGAGAGCAATAGCATAACAAATCAGAAGTCCATTCTTTCGGACTTTGCGAAGAGAAATGGTTTTCATAACACCGAGTTCTATGTCGATGACGGCTGGTCTGGTACAAACTTCGACAGACCCGACTTTCAGCGAATGGTCAGAGATATGGAGAATGGAAAAATAGGCACTATAATTACTAAGGATTTAAGCCGACTTGGACGCGACTATCTCGTTACAGGTCAGTACATCGAAATGATTTTCCCTGAACATGACGTGCGATATATAGCCATCAATGACAACGTGGACACCATAAAATCCGAAAATGATATGATGGTCTTCAGAAATGTGTTCAACGACTTTTACGCCCGTGATACCTCCAAGAAGATCAAAGCAGTATTCAAGGCGAAAGGAATGTCGGGGAAACCGCTTTCTCCTATCGCACCATATGGCTACAAGAAGTCCGAGCAGGATAAAGACCAGTGGGTGATCGATGAGGAAACTGCACCTGTTGTCAGAAAAATTTTCCGCCTTTGCATCGAGGGCTACGGTCCGATGAAGATAGCTAATATCCTGACAGACGAACAGATACTCAGACCGACAGCCTACAACGAGCTGAAATCGACAGGTCAGATCACCTGCGAAAAACCTTACCGCTGGAATTGTAAATCGGTGGTGGGCATACTTGAAAGGCAGGAATAATTAGGCAAGATCGTGAATTTCAAGACCAGGCAGAAGTCCTACAAGTGCCACAAGACGCTGACAAATCCCATTGAAGACAGGGTAGTTTTTGAAAACACTCATGAGCCGATAATCAGCCAGCAGGATTTCGACGTAGTTCAGGAGATACGCAAAAACAGAAGGCGCAAGCAGAAGACGAACGAGATAAACCCGTTCTCCGGGATAGTCTACTGTGCCGACTGCGGCAAACTGATGTATATCTGTCGACACTCAAAAGAGGGCAAAAGCACCGAGCATTTTAAATGCGGAAGTTACTCATACGACAGCAAGGTGTGCTCAGCGCACTACATAAGGACGGTGGTGCTTGAACAGGTAGTCCTTGCGGAGATGAACAGTATCCTCGATACGGTCACCAAGAACGAAGAAGAATTCGTGAAAACGACTATTGACAGCAGAAATGCTGAATATTTGAGCGAAGTCAAGAACGCGAAAAAACTTCTTACTAAGTCCGAAAAGCGTATAGCCGAGCTGGACAGGCTGTTTACAAGGCTTTACGAGGATAATGTTTCCGGGAAAATCAGCGATTCACGATTTGAAGTGATGTCCAAAAACTATGAGAATGAGCAGGAACAGCTCAGGATCAAGGTCGCAGAGCTTACTAAGTTCATCGAAGACAAAGAGCAGAAATGCTCGGATATTCACGATTTCATCGAGCTAGTCAAGAAGATAAAGCACATCGACGAGTTGACACCCAAAAGCCTGCGTGAAATGATCGAGAAGATCATAGTCCATGAACCTGATAAATCCAGCGGTCACAGGACGCAGGAGATCGAGATCATTTTCAGATTCAATGTTGTAAAGTCGAGGATAGTCCTTGACGGCAGAGATTTCGATAGGCGTAAAAAAGCCGCATAAGGCGGTATTGGTGCTTTATCGCTAGTGAACATTGGGTCAAGCCTTTCGCGAAAGGCTTGCGGAGTTTGAGGCAGAGCCTCAATCAC
>NZ_CAMHRZ010000272.1 GCF_946187255.1 uncultured Ruminococcus sp. | reverse complement strand
AAGCAGCAATAAAACTATGGGTTTATCGTTCAACTGCTATAAAGGTGAGATATTCGATCATATCGTGGTAAATAAGGGTACTTTTACGAGCAATGCACCTTTCAGTGACAAGATCACTATTGCAGAGGATTCTCATAAAAGTACCGATGGAAACACGACCCGTGTTTACAAGGCTACCAATTATGAACTGAAAGTTGGCGGCAAGCAGGTCCACTCGGCAAACTGCAAAGATATTCTCGGTGACGGTGTGTTCAGCTATAATGACACCACCAAGACACTTACCGTCAAGGGCGATTACAAAGGCAGCGAACTTCTCGCCATACTCAACGACGGCATATCGGGTCTGACGATAAATACAGCGAAAGATTCTACCATTAACGGCTGTGTTTATGTAAGAGCGGATACTACATTTACAGGCAGCGGCAAGCTGACAGTAAATAATAGCAAGGGTTATTGTATAGCCACTCTGGACGGCGGCAGCATGACCGTTGGATTCAAGGACACCACCGTTGAGGCGAACGGACAGTATGCAATAAGCGGCGGCAGCAAGAGCAGTCAGGCATGGCTGGCTGTTGACAATGCGACTGTCATAGCAAACGGTACTGAAACCGGTGTAAATTGGTTCAACGGCGGCTTCAAGTTCAACGGCGTAAATGTCCTCAAGCCCGCAGGCGGTATGGGCAAGTACGGCAATATCTACGAGAAGAACGGCACTACTGTCGCTAAGAAAGTAGTGATAGGCAAGTATGAGGAATATGATCTTTCAGTAGCGGGTATAGATGTCACAAGCAGCAACTGTGATGATGTACTCGGCGACGGCGTGTTCAGCTATGACAACACCACCAAGACACTTACCATCAAGGGCAATTACAACGGTGAAAACTCCTCTGTTATCGTCAATAGGGGCATAAAGGGTCTGACGATCAATACAGCAGCAGATTCTACCGTTCACGGCTATATTTACTCAAAAGTGGACACTACCTTCACAGGCAGCGGCAAGCTGACAGTTAATCATGACGAAGGTTTTTGTATAGGTACTCTGGGTAATGATGAAATGACCATCACAGTCAAGGACACCACAATTGAGGCAAACGGAGAGTATGCAGTATGCGGCGGTTCCGATACGTGCAAAGCAGCGCTGACTGTTGACAATGCGACTATCATAGCAAACGGTACGAAACTTGCGGTAGCTCGTTTCAACAACGGCTTCAAGTTCAACGGCGTGGATTTCGTTGAGCCCAAAGGCGCTATTGCTAAGAACGGCACTGTCTACGAGAAAGACGGCGCTACTGTTGCAAAGAAAGTTGTTATAGACAAGGTAGAGAATTACGGTCTTGAAGTAGCGGATACAAATGTCACAAGCGGCAACTGTGATGATATACTCGGCAACGGCATATTCAGCTACGATCCCGAAAATAAAGTACTGAAGGTAAACGGCAGCTATGACTACAAACTCAAAGGCTGCATCATCGATAGCAGCATCAACGGTCTGACCATCGATGTTACAAAGGATAGTGAACTCACAGGATATTTCAATCTTGACGGCGATACTGTCATTTCAAGTAAAAACGGTTCCGGGCTGTCTGTTAAGGGAGACAGCACATACTACATTATATGCACATACGACGACCATGTGCTGACAGTTAAGGATATAGACCTTACTATCAATGGTAAGACTGCATTTGCGGGTCAAAAAAACAAAAACATAAAAGTGATAATTGACAATGCATCGGTAAAAACTATTCTTACAGGAGCATTTGTAGACGATGAAATTCCTCTTGCGGAACTCACTCTTAAAAACTGCGTGGTAACCGAGCCTGAGGGTGCTGTCGTAAAGAACGGCAGGATCTACGAGAGCGACGGTACGACCCTTGCAAAGGATGTTGTCATCACACCTAAGGTAAAGTGTACCGAGCATACTCCCGGTGAGGCTGTAAAGGAAAATTTTGTTGATCCCGACTGCACAAATGCAGGTTCCTACGATCTGGTAGTATACTGCACAGTATGCGGCGAAGAGATCAGCAGAAAGACCGTAACAGTCAACGCACTGGGTCATGACTGGGACGAGTGGACTCTCAGCGAGGACGGCACCGAAGAGAGCCGTGTATGCACTCGCTGCGGCGAAGTTGAGACAAGAAAGGTCGGCGCTATCAAGGGCGATGTTAACGGCGACGGCGTAGTCAACGCTTCGGATATCGTAGCAGTTGCAGCTCACGTCAAGGGCGTTAAGAAGCTGGAAGGCGACGCGCTCAAGCGTGCGGATGTAAGCGGCGACGGTGCGATAACCGTAACCGATATCTCCATGATCGCAGCTCATGTAAAGGGACAGAAGCCCCTTAAATAAGTGAGCGAGACTCAGCTGTAATAAAATATGGCTTCAAGGCACTCCCGATATATATCGGGGGTGCTTTTTTGCGGCGGGATGGTTTTTTATGACAAAAATGCTTGCAAAAATATGTGAAATGTGTTATAATAAGTTTTCAAGCAACAGGAAAGGAAATGAATATTATGGAAATAAACAAGATACTGGCACAGGAATTCAACCTGAAGCAGGAGCAGGTGGACAACACCGTCGCACTGCTGGATGATGATAAGACCATCCCCTTTATCGCACGTTACCGTAAGGAAGTAACAGGTTCTCTGGACGATCAGGTTATACGCGAACTGTTTGACCGCCTGACCTATCTGCGCAATCTCGAAAAGCGCAAGCAGGAGGTGATCAGCGCCATAACCGAGCAGGAAAAGATGACGGATGAGATAGCAGCCGCTATCGAAAAGGCTGTCACCCTCGTTGAGGTGGAGGATATCTACCGCCCCTACAAGCCCAAGCGCAAGACAAGGGCTTCCGTTGCAAGAGAAAAGGGGCTCGAACCGCTGGCAGAGCTTATACTGGCACAGGCTGCCGATACTGTACCCGAGAATGAGGCAACGGCTTTCGTGGATGAGGAAAAGGGTGTTGCTGATACAGCTGCTGCTTTGCAGGGCGCTATGGATATCATTGCAGAAGACGTTTCCGACAATGCTGAGCTTAGAAAGGCGCTGCGTGAAGCATACAACAAGTCGGGCAAGATAACCTCTGCGGCTACATCGGAGGAAGCGGATGCGGTATATCAGAATTATTTTGAATACAGCGAGAATGTTTCCAAAACTGCGGGACACCGCGTGCTCGCCCTCGATCGCGGCGAGAAGGAAGGCGCACTGAAAGTAAGTATCGATATCCCCGAAGATATGGGCGAGGAGATATGCCGCAGTCAGTATGTTAAGAACGACTCCGCCTGCGGAAAGCTGGTGGCAGCAGCCTGCAATGACAGCTTCGGCAGACTTATCGCACCTTCGGTGGAGCGCGAGATAAGAGCGGAGCTTTCGCAGAACGCGCAGGAGGGCGCTATCAAGGTGTTCTCATCTAATCTGCGTCAGCTGCTGATGGCACCTCCCGTGAAGAATACAGTTACTCTCGGACTTGACCCGGGATATGCCCACGGCTGTAAGGTGGCAACGGTTGACGAGACAGGCAAGGTGCTGGATACTGCGATAGTATACCTCACCCAGAGCGAGCGCCGCAAGGAAGAGGCTAAAAAGGTGCTCACCAATATGATAAAGAAGAACAACGTCACCACAATAGCCATCGGCAACGGCACCGCATCGCGTGAAACAGAGGAATTCACCGCAGATCTTATACGCGGCATCGACAGCAAGGTCAGCTATATGGTAGTATCGGAGGCGGGTGCATCGGTATATTCCGCATCAAAGCTGGCAGCCGAAGAGTTCCCCGATTATGACGTATCACTGCGTTCGGCGGTATCCATCGCAAGACGTTTGCAGGACCCGCTGGCAGAGCTGGTAAAGATAGACCCCAAAGCTATAGGCGTAGGTCAGTATCAGCACGATATGCCCAAAGCGAGGATGGACGATGCCCTCAAGGGCGTTGTGGAGGACTGCGTTAACTCCGTTGGCGTTGACGTGAATACAGCTTCCTACTCGCTGCTGTCCTACATCGCTGGCATAAATTCGGCGGTGGCTAAGAATATAGTCCTCTACCGTGAGGAAAACGGCGCTTTCACCGACAGAAAGCAGCTTCTGAAAGTCAAGAAACTGGGTGCAAAGGCTTACGAGCAGTGCGCGGGCTTCCTGCGCGTGCCCGAAGCGAAAAATCCCTTTGACAATACAGGCATACACCCCGAGTCCTATGCGGCGGCAAAGGCTCTGCTGGAAAAATGCGGCATAGACGAAGCTGATGTGGGCAACACCGAAAAGCTCACCGAAGCCATGAAGGGACGCGACCTGGCGGCACTGGCAAAGGAACTGGATACAGGTCTGCCCACACTGACGGATATCGTCAAGGAGCTTGAAAAGCCGGGACGTGACCCCCGTGACGAGCTGCCTCCTCCGCTGATGAGAAGCGGCGATGTGATGGAGCTGAAAGACCTTACTCCCGGTATGGAGCTGATGGGTACGGTGAGAAACGTTATCGACTTCGGCGCTTTTGTGGATATAGGCGTACACGAGGACGGTCTTGTGCATATCTCTCAGCTGTGCGATAAGTTCATCAAGCACCCGCTGGAGGTAGTTAAGGTGGGCGACGTGGTA
>NZ_CAMHRZ010000271.1 GCF_946187255.1 uncultured Ruminococcus sp. | reverse complement strand
GGATACCGACCGCAGGACTTCTGTCTGCGAACCGGTATCGGGTATTCTCGGTAGTATCTTGACTACACGCTTTTCGGGCAGCTTTTTCATGCGGTGAGTGAGCATACCCAGATAATCGCTGAGTACGATCTCCTCCACCCATATCTCACCGCCGCCGCAAAGCTCCGCTTTCAGCGGGATATCCACCGTATCACCGTGAAGACCCGAACATATCACCCTGTACCGCAGCTCCTCACGCTCGCCGCTTATATTAGGGGTGACATTGATCTTCACTTCTATAAAGCAGCTGGGGAGTATCAGCTTTTTCCCAAGATTCAGCTGCACCGTGAAATCATCGCCCTTATTTATGATACTGCTCATCATATCTATCCCGACGCTCACGCTCTTCATGGAGATAAGAAACATCCCCAGCGAGAACAGATGCGCCAGACACAGCAGCATGAATATGAATATACCTCCGCTGCCGCTGATATAATAAGTCAGTATGATGGCGATAACTATACACAAAAAGAAATTAAAATAGTTTTTTAAGCTTTCCAATCCACATCACTCCGCAGTTGTTGGGCTCTGTACTGTCATTGCTACGGCTTCCAGCGCAGCATTGCTCGTTTCAAATGAAGATTTGCCTTTAGGGGACAGCATGAGCCTGTGCGCAAGCACCTCGCCCATGATAGCCTTGACATCGTCGGGCACAACGTAGTTCCTGCCCATTACGAAAGCATAAGCCTTTGCCGCCCTCAGCAGCGCGATAGAACCTCTCGGGGACACACCCAGTCTGATATACTCGGAATTTCTTGTGGCTGTAACGATATTGAGTATATACTTCCTTATGCTGGGAGCTGTGGCCACCTGCTGTGCTTCCTGCATCAGCACAGCGATATCCTCAGTGGTCATGACTGCTTTCAGATCCTTTGCTGATACTGCATTCTCGCCGTTGGTCATGATCCTCAGCTCGTCCTCGTATGCGGGATAGCCCATAGATATCTTCATTATAAATCTGTCCATCTGCGCTTCGGGAAGATGGTAGGTACCGTAGGTCTCCACAGGGTTCTGTGTGGCAAGGGTCATGAAGGGTGTGGGGAGAGTATGCGTAACACCGTCGATGGATATCTGATGCTCCTCCATTATCTCCAGCAGACTGGACTGGGACTTGGGCGAAGCACGGTTTATCTCGTCAGCCAGCAGGAAATTGCACATTGCGGCACCTTCCTTGTATTCCAGCTCCCTTGTCACCTGATTTATCATGGAAAAGCCCACGATATCGGAAGGCATTACATCGGGAGTCAGCTGGATACGGTTGAATTTACCCGACACTGACCTTGCAAGTGCGGATACCAGCTGTGTTTTGCCCACTCCGGGCACATCCTCTATCAGCACATGACCTCCGCAGAGCATTGCTGTGATTATTTTGAGCACTGTCTCCTGCTTACCGACAATGACCTGTTCTATATTTGCCACAAGGGCTTCTATTTTTCTGTTCATCATTATCCTCCTGACAAGGGATCTATTACGTTCTGCCCGCGTTATATGCGCTCACGCGGGAACATATTGCATATTGATTAATTATATCACGTTCCGGGAGATATGTCAACAATTCCCTTTTATAAGAAACCGATGCCGCGCAGCTTATTTCTTCCTGTCTCCCCTTCGCGGGCGGAGGTAGTTCTTTTCGGGCTTATCGTCAGCTTTTTCGATGCGCCTGAGACATACCACCGTCTCTATACCCGTTGTGTGAGGAAACATATCTACGGGCTGTATATATTCTGCCCTGTAACCTCCGCGTGTAAACAGTTTAAGGTCACGTTCAAGTGTCTCTATCTTGCAGGACACATACACTATCTTCTTCGGTGCGAGGGTGCAGGCACAATCTATGAACTCGCGGGTGGCACCTGCACGGGGAGGATCCATTATCAGCACATCGCAGCTTTCACCGCGCTTTGCGGTCTCCTGCATGAACTTGCCCGCATCGTCATTATAAAAGCGTATGCCATCAAGTTTGTTGAGCTTTGCGTTTGCAGCAGCGTCCCTGCAAGCCGATCTGTTGAGCTCAACACCTGTGACCTGCGCCCCGTTTTTTGCGCATATTATACCTATAGTGCCTGTGCCGCAGTAAGCATCGATGACCTTTGTGCCTTTGCCTATCTCGGCGGCTTTGACTGCGCAGGTGTACAATTTTTCGGTCTGAACAGGATTTACCTGATAGAAGGAATCGGGTGATATGCGGAAACGGCAGCCGCAGAGGATATCCTCGATATAGCCGTCACCGTAAAGGGTGATGCTGCGCTCACCCAGTGTAAGCGGCATACCCTCGGGACATATATTATGCACTATCGTCGTGATATCGGGGTGCGCTTTCAGCAGTGCCTTTACCAGATTGTTCTTAGCGGGCAGCACAGGGGACGCTGTCACCAACACCAGCATTATCTGTCCCGTTGTGAAAGAAGTGCGCATCAGCGTGTGGCGCAGCACTCCCCTGCCGCTCTGGATATCATAGGGTGCTATGCGCATATCCTTCATCAGCTTTTTCAGCGTCTGGACTATCGGTGCGGCTGCGGGGGCTTCCAGCATACAGTCGTCCACAGCCACCAGCTTTCTGCTGTTTGACTGATACACGCCGGATATTATACGCTTCGAGCCGTCAAGCCCGTACATGGTCTGAACCTTGCAGCGGTAATTATACGGGCTGTCCATCGGTATGATACTGCCGACCTTCGCATATCTTCCCAGCATACGTTCAGCTTTCTGCTGCTTGCGGGAAAGCTGTTCGGCATAGCTCTCATCAAGCTGACAACCGCCGCATCTCTTGAAGCAGCGGCATCTTTTCTCTCCTGTTTTCGGGTCGGTCACTATCTGTCGGGACATCTTCATTCCTCCTTGTTTTATCATAATGATTATACCACACGCCCGACAGGTTGTCAAATACCGTACACCTCTTTTGACTAAAAACGCGGCAGGAAGATCGGACATCCTCCTGCCGCCGTATATATCCGTTTTGTCTCTATATCTCTGTTCTGATCTCGTTTGCTATGTCCTGCTTTTTCATCCTGTAGAATGCAGGCAGGAAGGCGGCTGCCATAGTCAGCATTATGACCGCGAACACCAGCAGACTTCCCTGCCATGGGAAATGCAGCATAAGGCTCGGTATGAGTGAATAATTCTCCTCAGTATCGGCGATACCGCATATCAGCAGTGCCATCACCCAGCCCGCCACAGAACTTATCAGCGTTGTTATGACTGCGTACAGCCTTGCTTCAAAGAACAGCGACTTGCGTATCTGCTTCATGGACATACCGCAGCTTCGCATCATGGCGAAATCACGGCAGCGGTTTATCATGTTCGCCCTTGTGGTGCTGTAGATATTCAGAAGCACCACCGCCGCCAGTGACAGTGCAAAGCCCATGCCTGCTATCCTAAGTGCCTTTACCTTTCTCTCGTTATACTGTTTTGTCGTCAGGAAGTCCTCTATATAGCTCCCTTCACTGTCGTACTCGTTGTTTATCAATGATCTTGCGCGGTCTGCACAGCCCTCTTTGATACTAAGGTCAAAGCCGTTAGCAGTGAACCTGTCTTCCAGAAGCTCCGCATTTTCCGCCCCCAGCTTATCGAGCGTGAATCCGTCATAAGGCATCAGGGCTATGATATCTCCGTAGGATGAGGCGTAAGAGCAGCCGACTGTGGTATACTTCCCGCCGAAATCCAGCGTTATCTTCTGTGTACCGAACTTCGGCTTGCCGTTTTCATCCGTTTCCCTTGTCCTCATGCCGAAGCTCAGGGTAGCTATATCGCCGTCTTTGAATATATGTGCATCCAGTCTGCATAAATGCTGCTCATAGACACCTTCATAGCATTCCTTTACGCCGAACTCTTTTTTGATCTCTTTGAGCATATTCTCACTGTAATAATCCCCAAAGAGGGTATCACAGAAGATCGGCTTGCCCGATGCGATGAATTCATCATAAGTCATATCGCAGATGATATTCTTTTCAAAATTATCACGGTCTATAAGCGATAAGGACAGTGAGGGCATATCTCTCCCGATCTTATCGAGGTAGCGCTTCATATCATCGGTATAATACTCTTCATTGTAGTCCTTGCCGTCATCACTGCCTTCGTTATGCAGAAAGATAAAGGCATTCGGCAAGACATCTTCAAATAAGCCCGAGGCTTTCAGCTTTTCAAACTGTTCCCTTTGAGTATCAAGATCTGTCTTCTCGGTATTTATGATGATATCAGTACTAAGCGGTATCAGATACTCCTTGTCTTTATCGCTGATATTGGTTATGCCGATGAATGTCATGATGAAAATGCCGCTTATCAGCGCCGAAAGCATGGTAACGCAAAATCTTACCTTCTGCTTGGATATGCATTTGAGAGTGAATGCGCGGGGATAACCGAGTATCCTGCGGGAACGCCATTTTGACGGTCTTCCGCCCCGTGTTTTCTTTCCGTAGCCCACCGACTGTATCGGCGGCAGACGCTTTACGCGCATAGCGTCCGCGTAGGAAGAAAAGAATATGGAGAACATGGCACACCCGAAGCTGACTGCCATTACAAATGGTGAAAGCTCCAGCCTGAACATACTGTCACTCAGTCCTTCACCG
>NZ_CAMHRZ010000270.1 GCF_946187255.1 uncultured Ruminococcus sp. | reverse complement strand
TGCATCACGCACATACCGCCGTCGATATCAAATCCGCACTTTCTGTAAAAGCCCACTGTTTCGGGGGTATTCTTCGTTATAAGATATACGTTGCCGCAGTCGTTGTTCCTTACCGCTTCTATCAGCCTTCTGCCGATGCCCCTTCCGCGACAGGAGGGGTCTGTCCACAGTTCGATTATGCGGAATACCTTGCCGTCGAAATAATGCTCCGTTTCGCCCATGACAGCGCCCAGCAGCTTTCCGTCCTCCCAATAGGCGTAGCCGTGAAAGCCCTGCGAGCGGAACAGATCGTGCATCCTCTGATAGGCGGTGTTTATCGTCCAGCTGTCGTTCCAGGGAGGCGAGTTGAATACCCTCATATACGACTCTGCCAGCTCATTCAGAACAGGATGGTGTATCGCACATATACCGTCATAACGCACAGCTGTGCTGATATTTTCATACACGGGTATCGGCTCATACCCCAGTGATACAAGGTATTCGTCCAGCAGCGAGAACCACTTTGAAAAGGAACTGCCGCTGTCGCCCTCAAAATGCAGCACGAAGTGAAAGCTGTTAAAGGTAAAATGCTCGCCGTAATGCTTCTCAACGAATTCATTGAAGCCATCGGGGATGAACACGCGCTTTGTCTCACCGCCGAAAAGCGCTTCATGGGAGCACATACCGTCGATAAAATGCCACAGTGCTTTCAGGCTGTCGCTGCCCAGAAACATACCCGGTCTGCTCCTGAGTTTTTTGTAGAACTCCCTTACCTCCGCAGACAGATCCGCAGGTCTGCTGTCCATTATTTCGCCCTCCTACTTAGTGAACACGTTGAAGCCAAGAGCTGTGACAGCGGTAATTATCGCAGCTGCCAACACCACGCCGCACATAACTGCAGTGACGCTCTTCTTGAAATCAAGGTCAAGCATACTCGCCGCCAGTGTACCCGTCCATGCGCCCGTACCTGGAAGAGGTATGCCCACAAACAGCAGCAGCGCCCAGAACATACCCTTGCTGCCTGCCTTTTCTTTCAGCTTTTCGCCGCCCTTGTGCCCCTTTTCAAGGCAGAAGGTGAAGAATCTGCCTATTACAGCCTTGTCCTTGCCCCATTCCAGCACTCTTCTCGCAAAGAAGAATATAATAGGTACGGGGAGCATATTGCCCACCATTGATATTGCCACCGCTGCGGGTATGGATACGCCCATGCCCTTGCCTATGGGGATAGCGCCCCTCAGTTCTATCAGCGGTACCATCGAGATAAGAAATGTCAGTATGTATTTAGTCATGCCAGTCTCCTTCTTCTACTATCAGATCTCTCCTGCCGTAAGCCCACTCGACTTCCAGCATCAGTTCTTTCAGCCTTAATGCCTGCGCCCTTGTCTCCACTAAGTCGGCAGCCGCATAGCACATATCCTTTGCGGACTCCCTGTCTCCGCTGACAAGATACACCTGCCCAAGACTAAGACAGCACTCGCACCGCAGGCTGTCATCGTGAAAACGCATGGCGGACTGGAAAAGCCTAAAGGCGTTCTCCACCCTGCCGTTCATCAGGCACAGCATACCCAGAGTATGCAGGATATATCCACCACGCCTGCCTGCCACAGCGCGGTCAAAATATCGCCTTGCCTTGCGGTAGATATCGTTCGCCAGCTCCGCATTGCCCTCCAGCACTGCGGAATACAGGCATATATTGAAATACTCCTCCTGCTCGGCGCACATCAGTGCGGAGAAGTTTATCTGCTCCAGCTGACGGCGGCATTCGGGATAGCGCCCGCCCTCCAGGTATATGGAAGCAAATGTCAGCTTGCGGCTGTCGTCCAGCTCGCCGCCCAGAAAGTTTTGAAGGTGCTCGAAGTACTCATCGTCATAGCCCTTTGTCAGCCTGTGGCGTGCCAGCTCTTCAAGTTCGAGATGCTTGCGTATATCTATCACCGCCGAAACGGTGCCCAGTATGCAGAACAGTGCGGTGAGGGCGATGACCCAGATATTCCAGCACATCAGCATGGAGAGCCGCAGCCCCGATATGAACCACGCCGCCGCCATTACGATATATCCCAGCACCGATGCATACGCCAGACTGTGCATAAGATTCAGCACAAGGCTGTTTGCGCGGCTGATCTTCATAAGTCTCACCGCCGTCACCTCCTGTACAATAATTATCCCAGTTTTGAAATGATGTCCAAATATCCGCCCAGTGCGGAAGCAAGTCTGCTGTCCTCTGTGATATCAAAGTAGACAGCCTCTCCGCCGTCCTTGATATGGTTGTTTTCCAGCCATTCTTCCAGTTCCAGCTCATTGTCTGCGGGAATCGCGTCGTAGTATATCTGCGTGAACACATGGCGGCGGCGGGAAGCGTCGTACACCTGCGTCGAATGGTCGCATACAACCGCGTAGGTATGCTCATCGATATACTTATCCACCTTTTCCTTCTGGGCTTCGTTCAGGTCGCCGTAGGTCTTCCTGTCGTCGAAGAAACCGTCATCGTCCAGCTCTTTGGTCAGCTGCCAAGCCTGTTCAAAGCTCTTGTCGCGTATCAGCTGTGCCAGCTTCGCGCGAAGTTCGGGGCTGGAATCAAAGGTGGCGTTCTCGTCCTCGATAGTTCCTCTCGACTCCGCTAGCGCGTTGATATAGGTCTGCGCCATCTTCTCGTCGGTTATCTCATCTAGCTGCATTATCGCCGTATAATCGAAGATGAAGTCCTCATCGATATTGAAAAGCACCTTGCCGTCCTCGTCGGGAAGTGTACATTTTAACGCCCAGTTATTCCTCAGCAGCGGCATTTTATCAAGGGTGCTTTGCAGCCAGGTGAAGCAGTCCTCTTCCTTTTCGATCTTGAACAGCTGGTTGACGGACTGTCCCTTGCTGAAATTCAGCAGGAAATACTCGTCAAAGAAAAGCATCTCCTTGACTCCCGCGCAGACGTAGCTGCGGGTGTACTGCCCGCGTTCGGCGTAGGTATTCTCCAGCCAGTTCTTGTTATTGCTGTCCGTCTCGCCCCAGTGGGTCCACACCAGGTCACCGAAATCCGTCTGCAATATCTTTGACAGCTGCGCCGACTGACGATGGTGGTCGAAGAACTTGTAGTAGGCGCTGGAAGGCTCCAGATTATCGCAGATAGCGTTGATATCGCCCTCCTTGACCGCCGTGAGAAATACGTCCGTCTGCTGACTGATCTGTTCCAGCTGCCCGCTGCGGTCCACTGCGCTGCCCGCCTGTGAAAGCTCCCTGCCCAAAGCGTCGGGGTCGGGCTCATCGGGGACGTTAGTGTCCGTTTTATCACCCTTTTTCACAGTACTTTCCGCCGCAGCCGACGATGTATCCTTAGGTTTGCCGCTGTCGGGCTTCTTTCCCCCGCAGGAGCACAACGAAAAGCACAAAGCCGCCGCCAGCACACCGCAAATTATATGCTTATGATCCATTTTATTTCCTCCGTTTATCTGTTGCCGAAAGGCAAACACATATACTATATTAGTATAACACAAGCCCGCATATTTTACAATACCCGCGTCCCATTTTTGTGAGTTTAGCCAAATCATAAACTAATCGAGAGCCGCTTTAGCAGTTGCATTTTTTGACCGATTGTGGTATAATAAAACCGAAAACGATTTATTTGACCGAAAGGAGCATGATCATGAAGAAAATACTTGTCTGTCGGGAAACGGACCCGCGTGAGACGCGAGTAGCGCTGATACCCGATGACATAAAAAGGCTCATATCACTGGGGTATGAGGTAAAAGCAGTCCGCGGTGCGGGCGAAAAAAGCGGCTTCAATGACGAGGCTTATGAGAAGGCGGGCGCTGTTCTTGTATCCTCAAACGAAGCGGGATACGAGGGCAGCGAAATCATTTTAAGGATAATGAAGCCCGAAAACGCCAAGGGCATACCTTCGGGAGCGCTGCATTTGAGCTACCTCGATCCCTTCAACGAGAAGGAACTCTTAAACGATTTCGCAAAGTCGGGCGTGCAGGCAGTTTCTCTGGAAATGATTCCCAGAACCACTTTAGCCCAGAAAATGGACGTTCAGTCCTCACAGACCTCGCTGGCAGGCTATACCGCTGTAGTTAACGCAGCAGCGAAACTTCCGAAAATACTGCCCATGATGGTGACTCCTTCGGGTACTATACAGCCTGCAAGAGTGTTCATCATCGGTGTCGGCGTTGCGGGTCTTCAGGCTATCGCGACCGCGAAGAGACTGGGCGCGAGAGTTGACGCTTTCGATACACGTCCCGTTGTTGAGGAGCAGGTAAAGTCCCTGGGTGCGTCGTTTGTCAAGATCGACCTGGGAGAGATGGGACAGACAGATCAGGGCTACGCTAAGGAACTGACACCCGAGCAGATAGCTAAACAGCAGGAAGCTCAGGCTAAGGTCTGCGAAAGAAGCGATATCGTTATAACCACCGCAAAGGTTTTCGGAAGAAAGGCTCCGAGACTTATCGGCAAGGATGTGCTCGATCGTATGAAAAAGGGTGCTGTTGTGGTGGATATGGCAGTATCTACGGGCGGAAACGTCGAAGGCAGTAAGCTCTTTGAGGACGTTGTGACCGAAAACGGCGTTACGATAATGTGCGGCGATATGCTGGAAAGACAGGTGCCCTACGATGCATCGAAAATGCTTTCGGGCAACT
>NZ_CAMHRZ010000269.1 GCF_946187255.1 uncultured Ruminococcus sp. | reverse complement strand
CAATAAGATCGGCAGCCCCCGAAGGAACTGCCGATCATCTTATTCAATATTACAGACCGTATCACTTTACGGTAACATAGAACGACTTCTTGAACACATCTGCGTTCACCCACTGACCGTTGACTTTTGCCAGCACGACCAGTCTGTAGGTGCCATTGCGAACCTGCGGGGAAGTCCAGGTGGTGATGCTGCCGTCAAGCTGCTTTTTTACGACCCACTTGTTTGCCTGATATACGCCTATGCCGTATTTTTCGGCACCGGGGACTTTCGACCATTTGAAGCCGATCTTGCTGTCTTTCACCTGTGTCTGAACAACGGGATAGAGGTCAACTGTTTCCGCGTTGGGAGTAACGTTCACAGCCTTGCTGAAATCCTGATACCACTCGCCGTCGAACATGGCGATGACTGCGACCTCATAGTTCGTGCCGGCTGTGAGGTTTTTGAGCGTGTACGAAGTAGCTGTCGTCTTATCCAGCAGCTGCCACTTGCCGTTTACAAGACCTGCGATGCCGTACTTCTCTGCACCGGGAACAGCCTCCCAGGTGAGATTTACAGATCTGTCGCCCTTCTGCCAGATGAATTCGGGGATCATAGCGAGGCAATGGATCTTTGCGTTGAGCAGCGGATCATTATAAATACCTATCACCATTTCTTCCCACTGAGCCTTTTTACCGTTATAGAGAACATCGGTAAGGCTCTCGCAGTAATTAAAAGCACTATCACCGATACTTGTGACACTATTGGGTATCGTTATGCTTGTCAGGCTCTTGCAGTTTTTAAAAGTACCATCACCGATACTTGTGACACTATCGGGCAGTGTTATGCTTGCCAGGTTTGAGCAGTAATTAAAAGCACTATCACCGATATTTTGGACACTATCGGGAATTGTTATGGTTGTCAGGCTCCGGCAGTGAGAAAAAGCCTCATCACCGATACTTGTGACACTATCCGGTATAGTTATGCTTGTCAGGCTTGTGCAGGAATAAAAAGCATTATCACCGATATCTGTGACACTATCGGGTATAGTTATGCTTGTCAGGCTCCGGCAGTAAGCAAAAGCCTGATCACTGATATCTGTGACACTATCCGGTATAGTTATGCTTGTCAGGCTTTGGCAGCCACTAAAAGCATTTTTACCGATATATGTGACATCATCAGGCAGTTTCACGCTTTTCAGACTCTGGCATTGAAAAAAAGCAAAATTATTGATATCTGTGACACTATCCGGTATGGTTATACTTGTAAGGCTCGTGCAGTTATTAAAAGCCTCCGTACCAATACTTGTGACACCATCGGGTATTTTTATACTCGTCAGGCTTTTGCAGACACTAAAAGCACGATCACCAATACTTGTGACACTGTTGGGGAGTGTTATGCTTGTCAGTTTTGTGCAGTAACTAAAAGCACTATCACCAATACTTGTGACACCGTCGGGTATCGTTATACTTATAAGGTTATTGCAGGAAGCAAAAGCTGATTTACCAATGCTTGTGACACTATCGGGTATCTTTATACTTGTCAGGCTTTTGCAGTTCTTAAAAGCGCTATCACCAATGCTTGTGACAGGCGTTCCGTCTATCGTGCTTGGTACAGTGACCGAAGTATCAGTACCTATGTACGTTGTTATCTCTATGCTATCCTCATTGATGACTTTGTAGGTAAAATCCCCGTAAGTATCAGCACTCGCAGTTATCCCGCCCTGTTTTTCAAAAACATTGTTCGGCAGATACCCCGCCGCCCCGAAGACCAGTGTTAAGGCACAAACAGACGCTAGTAATTTCTTTTTCATAAACATACCCCCTGATATAATAATTTTATCGCAAACAAAAAAGCAATGCGCAACCGCATCGCTCAAAGGTCAGCCATATTCATGCACAACTGCACGGCAACCGGCTGTCATACCTTTCGGCTTAGACCCTTTGGCTTTGCGTCGCTGCCTTTCGGCAGGTTTGCACGTTTTTATTGGATACTCATACCAAGAAAAGGAACATACAAAATGATAAATTTATATGATCAGCATTGTACAAATTGGTATAAGCAACTATGATTTATTATACTCATAAATCGATTTATTGTCAAGTGTTTGTATGCATTATTCGATGTTGAGGTAAAATTCTGCATTTTATACATAACGCAGATATGATAATTAGTAAAAAATATAGGTACATAAACGGGTATAAGCGCTTGCATGGCTGATCGTCTGAGAACGTGAAAGAGCGAATATTGGCGTTTGCCGTCTAATTTTCCGCTCATTCGTTCACCACCGTTCTTTTGGATAAAAGATCCCCCTATACACCCCAAGGGTCGGGTCGTATAGAGGGTACAAACAAAAAGCCCGCAAACAGATATGATCTCTGCCTGACGGCAGCCCTCAGCGGCACAGTAAAGCCCCGAGAGCTGTCGATCTTAGCCTGATTTTCAGCAAGCACATCGCCCTTGACGGTTTCAGCCTTTGTCTTTCTCATTCGCATCACCTCTTTTCAATTGGTATCGCGGGATACTCACATACCCTACGATAATATTATAGCAAATTTCGGAGCTGTCTGTCTATTCGCAGGGCGCATGAACTTTGTGCGCCATTAGAGTTTTCGAGTTCGTCAAGTTGTTATGGGGAAAATGAAAAAAGCTGCGGAGCGACAGTTCGCTCACACAGCTTGTGGGGTTATTCAGTTTTATATAGTGAGAGAATTGCTGCAAAGATAAAACAAAACTTATTGATTCACAGAGGCATATAGATCACCCAAGCGGAACAAACAATTCCAGATCTTCGTCCGCATCAACGGAGTTCTCGTAAACCTTCGTACACTCTCGGTCTGTGTATTTATCGGCAACATAATCATCGGTAAATATGTAAAACGAGTATCCTTTAGGAATGCTGTACTCGATGGTCTGCTCCTTATCGGTATCGGGAGCGTATGTCACCTTGATATTTCTGCACTGAGCCGGATCACCGGCAGCCGCCGCATAGACCTTAGCTTCTTCGCTTTCAAAAGGATCCGGGAAATCTACGTTATAGGAGTACTTATAACTATAATAGGTCTGTGTGTGACCATCGGGGTAAAATGCGGAAGTTTCAAGCTCCAGCAGTTTTTTATTATCCTTATCAAAGGTATATTTGGTGCGGATACCCATTCCTTCTTCATACTCTACGCCTAATTCGTTCAGGCTAAAGTCAACTTGTTCTTTTTCAGTGATTTCCGTTACAGCAACAAAATGCTGATCGGAAGTGGTCTCGATCAATTTTTCTTCATCGGGAATATAGAACAAGTCGAAATCGGCAAATTTATCAATTCCGTCGGGTCCGAAAAGTAACGGATCAATTTCCCGCTCTCCATCATTTTCGATCTGAAAGAAAGAAAACTCACCGTCATAGTAATACGCCGTTCCATTATCGTATTTCTTACACAGTTTATCGTTATCCCAATATCGTGAAGCATAATACACAGGCTCACCGTCTTCATATTCGTAATAATCCGATTTATAGTTTTCACCGTCAGCCTTTAATCTCTCAAGGCTGTTATAAGCTGCATATTCATCGAATGCCGCCTGATCGGCAGTTGTGACGGTATTTGCCGGAGCATCTGCACTCGCACTTGTACTTGTCGGATCATCGGAGCTTGTACTCTTTTTTTCGGAGCAGCCGCTTAAAGCACATAAAGCAAGGGCTAAAAGAACGAACGATAGTAAAGTTGATCTTGACTTCATAGTATCTTACTCCTTTCAAAAATCAATGCTGTCAGATTAATGCTGTTATATGTTGATCAGTTGGGCAAGTTTTGATCTACACAAGCAAATCGAATGCTTTACACTTGCATTATACCATACCATTTCCGAAAAAGCAATACCCATTTTCATCAAACTGCCGCTGAGACTGCGCCGTACCGGATTAGAATATTGTCACCGAAAATGATCATCAAGCTGAAATAATATACATTTTTATATGTAAATAACTCAAAAATATATTGAATTTGTCACATGGGTATGGTATAATGAATAAGAGATTAATTATTTTCCTGATTTAAACGTTTGAGGTGATCTTATGTTTTGTCCTGAATGCGATGATCACCTCCGACGGACTGCCCGCGTATCCGGCTATGATGAGACCGTGAAAGGAGCGATAAGCATGGCAATACAGTTCTGTCCCGAATGTGGAGCAAAGCTGCTCGAAGGAGCGCGTTTCTGCTCAAAATGCAGATGTGAGATAACCCAAGAGCCGCAGACACAGACACAGCAGGTCGAGATGAGCGGCTACTGTTCAGAGTGTGGGGCACCGCTTTTAAAGGGAGCGGCGTTCTGCTCGAAGTGCCGCTCACCTGTGACAGAAAATGTCACTACCCCTACTGTGCCGGAGCAGACCCCGATGGGCTCTGCGACGGGAGAGGTTCGTAAAGTCTCCGAAGTCGTTCAGAACACACGCTCGCTCATGGGAAGCGTTTCAGCTTCGGTCACCCCGGGAAATATGAGTGTTACTATCCCCGATATGTCGGGGGCGGGAGCGCTGACCGACGGCACGATACTTGCGCCGATTCAGACCGTGCTGCGCAGTATAGGCGGCTTTGTTGGCAGCATCAAAAGCACGCTTGCCAACAAACGCGCCCTGATGACGGCTCTTGTTACCTCTGCGGTGTGGATATCGTCGCGGATGCCATGGCGGATGCGCTCCTGCGG
>NZ_CAMHRZ010000268.1 GCF_946187255.1 uncultured Ruminococcus sp. | reverse complement strand
GAGCGCCACCTTGCCAAGGTGGAGGTAGCGAGTTCGAGCCTCGTAATCCGCTCTTTTTTATGGCGCTATAGCCAAGTGGTAAGGCGTGGGTCTGCAACACCCTGATCCCCAGTTCAAATCTGGGTGGCGCCTCTGGGAGATGCTTTCGGGCATCTCTTTTTTATTCTGAGTTATACTGCTCGGTTAAGAGCTGTTACTCGTATAGATGATCGAAGCCATAGCATTTCCGTTTTTTGTCGGAAGTGCTATGGCTTTCGGATTTTCTTATTATGTTTGACTTAATTATGCTTTGCTTTGTGCGCTCATTTGCTGCCGCGTGACCGCTGTTACTCGCTATAAACCTGATTTCTGCCGCTGTCCTTCGCAACAAACATATTATCATCAGCCTTTGCGATATTTTCTTCTATGGTCTTATCAATATTATAAAGTGTACATCCGAAACTCATGCTGAGGTTAACGGGTATCCCATCAACTTTAAAGGTATTCTCCTTGATATCGCTCCTTATCGCTTCTGCGATCTCGCCCGCCTTTTTTAGATCGGTATCGCCCAGCACCATGATGAATTCGTCGCCGCCCCAACGGTAAACGGTATCATTTTCTCCTGCGTGTCTTCTCATGATATCTCCGATATAGCGCAGTGCCGCATCGCCTGCGTTATGACCGAAGTTATCGTTGACCTTCTTATACTTATCCAGGTCGCACATTATCATCGTCAGCGGCTTGATATTTGACGGTTTGAGGTAGGCTGCGTACTTATGCGAGAAGTCGCTGTAGAAGCCCATACGGTTTCTCAGACCTGTCAGCTTATCGTAGTGGGACTCCTTATAGAATGTCTCGGATTCAAGGGCTATGCCGCACACAAAGGCAGCAAGGGAGAGCTTTTTGATATCCTCCTCGGCATTGAAACCTTCCTCGCCCAGTTTATTGATGATCTGGAAAGCGCCTATGTATTCCCCACTTATATCGGCAACTGGCATGACAAGCACAGACATGGTGAGATATCCCGTCTGCTTATCCACCTCCTGGTTGAAATCGGGGTCGCTGTAGGGGGAGTTTGTGATAATGACTCTCTTTTCTTTCAGCGCTTTGCCCACAAGTCCTTTATCATCTGGAATAACGATCTTATCCACATTTGTGGCGGAAGCGGTCCATAGTTCGTGCTTTTCCTTATCCCATTTCCAGAAGCTGGCTCTGTCGGCGCCCACCAGAGTCCTGCCCAGCTCTGTCAGGTAATTGAACACTGCCATGTGACCTTCGTCGGTGTCTTTTCCCATCTGTGCATAGAGCTTTTCGCCTATTTTGTATATCTCTTCAAGCATATCCTTTTTTTCTTGCTCAGTCAAAACCATCATAAAGATTATTCCTCCGATCGATTATTATTCACGGCGAGTGCCGTTGCCATTTCTTATTCGTAAAGCGGTGCAAATTTAACATCCGGCAGAGCTTTTGCTATCTTATCCTCATCGTCAAGGTGCATCAAATATACCTTTATCCCTCTCTTTTCAAGTTCGGGGAGCATCTCTTTCAGCACATTCAAGCGCAGGTGTACAGCGCTGTCGAAGGATGCTGTTTCCGTATACAGGTAAGCGCCGTCCGTCAGCACATCCTTGAAGGTATCCAGCGTAGCGGTATCGCCTGTGTACACTACCCTTGTACCGTCTATCTCAAAGCACCACCCGAAGCATTGTCCTGCCAGTTCAGGAGAATGTATGGTGGGTACGGGTGTGAAGCCTGTCTGCATTTCGTCAGCGGATATCAGCGTATATCCTTCCTCGCGGCATCCGTCCAGCTCTTTCAGCAGAAATCTCAGCTTGTCCTTCACGGCACTGCTGGGCGCGATTATCTCAACGGGGATATGCATCACATAGTAGCAAAAATGCACCAGCATACCTATGCCGCCAGTATGGTCGGAATGGCTGTGGGTCACCAGTACGGTGATCTTCTCGGTCTTGCAGCCTGTGAGAGCATCAGCGCCTATCGTTTTCAGCTTATGGAAAGCCGACATAGGGCAATCCAGCAATACCAGTCTGCTGTTTTGTGCGAAGAACGCGCAGTTATTATCATTGCAGAACGCGGAACCGCGTCCCAGAAATCTCAGCATTTATCTTACCTCCTCGCAGCAGGAACTCACCCTGTTATCAGCCTGCATTATTATCGGGTACAAAAATATTATAACACATTATACACAGGATTTCAACTGTTATTTAAATTATTATCTCATTTTGATAAAGAAACAGCACTCCGTCCTCAAACGAAGTGCTGTTATATGATATACAGTAATTATTTACAGCCAGAATACCAGTACGCCTATCAGCAGTGCTACAAGAGCAATAAAGCCGAAGACTTTTATCATGGACAGAGAAAGGTTCTTCTCTGCTTTTTTGTACTTAACGTACTCCTTAATAGGATCCTCGTGATACTCTCTCTTGAGGTTGTGACCTGCAGTGGGGTTCAGCATATCACTGATGTTGATATTCTTGTACTTAGCCTTTATCGCTTCAGCTGCGTGGGCATCGTCGAAACGCTTGTAACCGTAAGCGGAATCAAGGTTGGACTTATCCTTCTTGTTCTCGTCGATGGCGTCCATATAGACGTCTTTCTTTTCGCTGGAAGCACCGCCGTTGATGAATACATGAGTGGTATCAACGTCCTTCATCATCTTGTTGGAGCGGTTGGAACGCAGCAGCTTGATAAGGGTATCGGTATAAAGCTCGTCCTCGATCTCCTGCTCGGTCAGCAGCTGGTCGGTGGTCTCATCGGTCATCGTATCGACCTCGTTGATGAGGTGTGTCAGCGAACGGTTGCTAACCTCGCGCTCTTCCTCAACGACCTCTTCCTCAACGACTTTTCTGCCTGACGGAGCGGTGAACTGCATCTCGATCTTTTCGTCAGCGACCTCGCTGCCCATACCGTCGATACCTGTCAGGTTAAGCTGCTTGCGCTTTGTACCTGTAGTAGCTACAGAACCTTCATCCACAAGTCTCTTTACGCCGCTGCCTGCATTTGCGAAGGGGTCAACAGCTTCGAGAGTTCTCTCGCCTATATTCGCGCTGGGCAGTACTTCGCTGTCGGGAACGTGATAGGATACGGGTCCCATCTTCTCCTTGGGCTTTTCGTACTCATCGGGCTTTGCGTTGATGGTGAACTGGCTCTGCAGATTATTATCCGAAGGTATCTCGAAAGGAGTAGCGGTCTGCTTGGGCTTGGGCTCCTCCTGCTTTGTTGTAACAACAGGTCTCTTTCTGGGAGCAAGACCGTCGATAGCCTCAACGTGCTTGACGGGTATCTCCTCCTCCACGAGAGAAGTCTTGTTTGAAGAAGAACTGCTCTGGCTGCTGCTGCTGGATGAAGCTGCGGCAGCTGCTGCGATGGCATCGTCAACAAGGCTGACCTTGTGCTCTTCCTTAGGCTTCTGAACAGTCTCTGTCTGAACGGGCGCGGTCTGAGTCTGTACAGGGGCTGCCTGCTGAGTGTTCCTTGCTGCGGGTCTGATAGCGGGCTTGGGTTCTTCCTCACTTGTTATAGCATCAGCTGTGATAGCGGAAGCTGTCTGAACGAAGGTATGTACTTCCTCAGTCTTGGCAGAAGCAGCGCCTGCCACTTCTCTTGCAGCGATCCTCAGCTTTGAGCCTGTGCCGTTTGCCTGGCTTACAGCAGGTGCATTGTAAGGCTTGTCAACATCGATCTTGCCTGCTTTGAGTATCTGTATAGCAGAGGTACATCTCATGGAACCTCTTACCATCTCCTTCAGAGGAAGGAGTATGATATCTTTAAATGTAGCATGAAGCTCCGACAGCATCTGGTCTCCGCCCGAAGACATCACCGATGCGGGGAAACGGTTGTCGAACAGCTTCTTCCACTCGCTCTGACCTGCGCCGATCAGCTTGTCGATATACTTAGCCAGCAGTATCCACAGGTGGGGCTGCTCGAACTCTCTGTCGTTGGTTATCAGCCACATATAGCATCTCAGGAATGCATCGTAGCAGGTAACGTTCTGTAAGTTCAGCTGAACGTCGTCAGCTGTCAGCGACTGTGAGAATACTCCGTCAGAGAAAGCGAAACAGCGGTAGCCGTTGCTGGCGAGCTTTGCGTAAGCTGTTCTCAGCGTGAGATCATCTCTCTTGAAAGGCGGCAGCGATGTCATAAAATCGAAATCCGTCTTGTAGTCTTCGGCACCGCCCATCGACAGCAGCTTCTTGTAGGTCGATGTAAGCTCCTCGTCCTCAGCTGTTACGGGCAGACCCAGTATCCTGAACGGGTTGCAGGCGAACAGCTCATTTGCGGTGACTCCAAGTTTTTGATTTGCCAAAGTAACTCCCCCTTAGGTAAATTGTGAAAATTATCGGGATAATAGTTTAACCGGTTAAAATATTATACATTTTGACCGCATACATATTCAATACTACATCAAAACAATTATATCAAATATTTTTACATTATATATCACCGAACATAAAATATATTGTGAAGTACCCCACAAAAAGTATTTGCAATTTCGTGCAAAATAATGTATAATTAAAACGTATAGATGATCGGGCATATTTTTTATGTGCTGAATGCTGCGCGAGAGCAGCTGCAATTGTCTGTTATTCCAAAAACTAAGGGGGAAAATACAATGGGTCTATTCAATAATAGAAAAAAGCCCGCAGCTCCTGCGGTAACACCTTCCACTACTTC
>NZ_CAMHRZ010000267.1 GCF_946187255.1 uncultured Ruminococcus sp. | reverse complement strand
TCAGACGTGTGCTCTTCCGATCTCCGTTGCCGCTGAGCGTGCAAAGGTCATCGAGGACTATGTGGTATGGGCGGAAGATACTCTGGATAACTTCAGCCACGCAAGTGATGTCAAAAACCTGCTGCTCAACCCGGATGATCCCGAAGCAACAGCTCAGGCACAGAAGTATACCACAGAATTTGCAGCAGAGGTAAGCGACCTTGAAGGTCTTTACATCGCTGACTGGAATTCCAAAACTCTGACACACAACAATCTTGATACAGTAGGCGTTGTCATCCGTGAAGGTGAGCGTCTGGATCAGCTCCATACTGCACTGAAAGAAGCAGGCGATGATACCTATACCGCAGGCATACTGATCTCGCCTTCATCCGGCAAGCAGGTTGTTGCGATCTATAAGGCTATTTACAACGGCAGCGAGCCCATCGGCTTCGTCGGTCTCGCAGTTCAGTCTGAAAAAACACTGAGTGACCTTGCGTCAATGCAGATCTCCGGTCTTGAACATGCATCCTATCTGCTGCTCAATACCGTTGATAATGTGTACCTGTATGCCCCCGATCCTTCGATGATCGGTCAAGTCTGCGAATTCCCTGATGTTCAGAATGTAAATGCTGCGATCCTTGAGGGTTCGTCAGAATATGATGGCGTTGGTGAATTCAAGGATGATTACACAGGTACTAAGATGGTTTCCACCTATGTTTATCTTAAGGATTACGGCTGGACACTGCTGTTCAATGCGCCGTCTTCCGATGTTTACAGCATGAGAAACCAGCTCCAGTACTTCGTCCTGATCTTCGGCGTACTGATCCTGCTGCTGGTTGGTGTATTCGGTATCATCAATGCACACCAGGAGAACGTTAACCGTAAGCTCGGTCTCCAGGTTGAGAAAAACGCTGCAACCGAAGAATCACTGCAGACAGCGATGTTCCAGGATATCCTTACAGAAGTTCCGAACCGTATATCCTTCTCTGAAGATATCGAGAATATCCTGACAGACGGCGATAACCCCTGCTACTGCGTAATGTTCGATATCAACGAGCTCGCTAGTATCAATATGCAGTTTGGTAATGACGCAGGTGACGCAGTTCTCGTCCGTACCGCACAGGTACTGACAGACTCCTTCCCTGACGGTAAGGTCTACAGAACAGGTGATGACGAATTCGTTATCACTATCCTGAAGGATGACAATTCTCCCTTCTCACATAATCAGGTCGTTAACGAAGTCATAAAGGCACAGAGCGAACTGACGAAGAATCAGCAGATCCCCGACGGCGAGATCAGTGTTGCTTATAAGATCTCAGCAGTCCGCAGTTCCGAGGAACTCAACACCACAGTTATCGCAGTTCTCAAGGATATGGCAAAGCACAACGGCATCAGCCAGCTGGGTCAGTTCCCCTTCATCGATCTCGACCAGGGCTAATTCCACAGCTCTCTGATCACTGATGAGAATGATCGACTGAAATATAGCATCCTTTTACATTTTGACCGCCCCGTTCCCGAAAGAGGATGGGGCGGTCGATTTTGGGTAAAAACTGTAAAAACCCAATTTCGATGTGTATTGCTACAAATGATGATTTAGCTTGGGTACTGCGGAGCCGATTGAGGGAAACCTTTCTGAAGAAAGGTTTTCCTCAAACTCCTTTCCAAAGACTTTTGCCTCTTTTGGTCGGGGGCAGCGAGGTCTACAAGGAGTGATTAAATCGGTCTTTTGTGATGTTCCGCGAGGTAGTCTGCCCCCGCCCAAAAGAAACGAAAGTTTCAGAGAGGGGCTTGGGGACAGCTTTTATTCAAAGAGATTTGCTTCAACAGGCTTCACAATACGCAGGATAAATTATCGTTTATAGCAATAAACAACCGAATTGGGATACTGTAAATATATCATACGAGATAAGAGGGCGCTGCGTCTGCAGCACCCTCTGTTTTATCTTATCATGTCCGTTTATCCGATCATCCTACCGTAACATAGAACGACTTCTTGAACACATCCGCATTTACCCACTGCCCTTTGACCTTGGCAAGAACTACCATTCTGTAAGTGCCGTTACGCACCTGCGGTGAGGTCCATGTGGTGACGCTGCCGTCCATCTGCTTCATTACGACCCACTTGTTCGCCTGATATATGGCAATGCCGTACTTCTCGGCATCGGGGATCTTTGTCCACTTGAAACCGATCTTGTTACCCTTGACCTGTGTCTTTACAACAGGATAGAGATCAGGTGCGGCATCATTGGGAGTTACATTCACTGCTTTGCTGAAATCAGTATGCCACTCGCCGTCATACATGGCGATCACTGCGACCTTATATACAGTACCTGCTTTGAGGTTTTTCAGCGTGTACGAAGCAGCTGTCGTCTTATCCAGCAGCTGCCACTTGCCGTTTACAAGACCTGCGATACCGTACTTTTCTGCGCCTGGAACTTCCTCCCATGTGAGTTTTACAGATCTGTCGCCCTTCTGCCATATAAATTCGGGGGTGACTTTCACCGTGCCGAGGTAATGTACATTTGCGTAGAGCAATTTATCATTGCCCGTACCCATGTCAATTGCATCCCACTTGCTCTTTGTTCCCTTATAGTACACATCGGTCAGCTTTGAGCAGAAAATGAATGCCTCCTCACCGATACTATTTACACTTTCAGGCAATGATATGCTTGTCATGCTATCGCAGTATTTAAAAGCACTTTTATCGATACTTGTGACCTTATCGGGTATCATTACGCTTTTCAGGCTTCTGCACATAGCGAATACGCCGCTTTCAATATTTGTAAGACCGGCAGGCAAATATATGCTTGTCAGGTTTGTGCAGTCGTAAAAAGCATATTCACCGATGCTTGTGACACTGTCGGGTATCTTAATTTCTGTCAGGCTATCGCAGTAATTGAATGCATATTTACCAATGCTTGTGACACCGTCGGATAACGTTACGCTTGTCAGTGCTGAGCAGCGAGCAAAAGCATAGTCACCGATGCTTGTAACACCTGCGGGCAGCGTTACGCTTGTCAGATTCAGGCAGCTATCAAAAGCATTACTGCCGATCTTCGTGACATTATCGGGCAGAGTATAGCTTTTATCCTTTTTACCTTCGGGATATTTTAACAGAGTTGTCTTGTTCTTATCATATAATACCCCATCGGAGGATGAATAAGAAGGGTTATCCTCATCCACGATGAAGTTTGACAGGCTCGTGCAGTAATAAAATGCACCGCTGTCAATATCTGTGACACTGTCGGGTATGATAACGTCCGTCAGGTTCATGCAGCATCCAAAAGCTGATTTTTCAAGGCTTTTGAGACTGTCGGGCAGCGTTACGCTTGTCATTTCCTTGCAGTTGGCAAAAGCATATCCGCTGATAGTCGTGACAGCCTTTCCGTCGATCTCGCGGGGTATAATGACCTCAGCATCTGTGCCTGTGTAACCTGTTATCCTGATGCCGCCGTCGAATGCATCCTCGTATTCAAAATCGGCAGGATCAGGTTCACCGATCACTCGGTAAGCAAGACCGTTATCTTCCGCATACTTTACTGCATAGGAATCTCTGCTGCCTCTGATAAGCGTGGTTTTTTCAAATGCATCCGAACCAATTTTATTGACACTGTCGGGTATCGTTATGCTTGGCAGTTTTTTACAGTAAATAAAAGCCTCCGAACCGATACTTCTGACACTTTCGGTCAGTGTTATGCTTTTCAGGCTTGTGCAGGAACGAAAAGCCATATCACCGATAGTTATGACACTCTCGGGCAAAGTTATGCTTTCCAGAGAAAAGCAGCCGCCAAAAGCCGCCTTGTTAATCTTTGTGACACCATAGGGTATCTCTATACCTGTCAGTTTTATGCAG
Source organism: uncultured Ruminococcus sp. (assembly GCF_946187255.1). Taxonomy (GTDB): domain Bacteria; phylum Bacillota; class Clostridia; order Oscillospirales; family Ruminococcaceae; genus Hominimerdicola. Next base: position 872 of record NZ_CAMHRZ010000267.1, on the reverse strand, counting down.
CCGGAAAAAGCATAATCACCGATATATGTGAGACTGTCGGGTAACTTTATGCTTGTCAGGCTTTCGCAGCAGCAGAAAGCAAGTTTACCGATATATGTGACACCGTTGGGTATATTTATACTTGTAAGGCTTGTGCAGCTATTAAAGGTATAATCATTGATATCTGTGACACCATCGGGTATCGTTATGCTTGTAAGGCTGGTGCAATTATAAAAAGCACTTTTACCTATACTTGTGACAGTGTCGGGAATCGTTATGCTTGTAAGGCTTGTGCAGTCTAAAAAAGCACGCACACCGATACTTGTGACAGGCTTGCCGTCGATGGTATCGGGAATAGCAGCTTCCGTATCGCATCCGATGTACTTTGTGATCTCTATGCTGTCCCCATTGATAACTTTGTACTCATAATCCTCGTAAGTATCCGCACTTGCAGTTATACCGCCCTGCTTTTCAAAAGCATTGTTCGGCAGATACCCCGCCGCCCCGAAGACCAGTGTAAGGGCGCAGAGTGACGCTATTATTTTCTTGTTCATTGTTCGTTCCTCCTATAAATACTATGTGCTGTTATTTTTCATTTCATAATAATACCCGTTCTGAAACCAAAAAGTCAAAAATACTGCACATATTCATATAATATTATACACCATGAGTTCATAACTGTCAACCTTGTAAGCGCATTTTTTCACACCTTATGTTCAAAAATACCCCGCGGCTTGGCAGAGTATATTTAACAGTATATCCCAATTCGGTTGTGTATTGCTATAAACGATAATTCATGGGGGCGCGGCAGCAAACTAACGCACACAACAAACTATAGCGCGAACCAAAGCGCGCGGTCAAGCCTCGCGCCAGCAGGCTTGCGGAGAGCTCGA
>NZ_CAMHRZ010000266.1 GCF_946187255.1 uncultured Ruminococcus sp. | reverse complement strand
CGTCAAGCAGGACTCACGGCACAGTGCAAATTAATGATTGACTTTAATAAGAAATTAGTGTATAATATATGTATAAATCAATAACTCAATAATAAATCGATCACGAAACGGAGGACTAAGAACATGACAATTACCAAAACAAAAAAAGGAACAGAGCTTGCAATAGCGATAGAAGGCAGAGTCGATACAACAACAGCGCCCCAGCTGGAAAGTGAGATAAGTGACAGCACAGGCGGCATTGAAAAGCTGGTATTCGATTTTGCTAAGGTGGAGTATATCTCATCGGCAGGACTTCGTGTACTTCTGCTGGCGCAGAAGATAATGAACAAACAGGGCGAGATGACCGTCACTAACTGCAGTGAGGATATTATGGAGATATTTGAGGTAACGGGATTTACCGATATACTGACTATAAAGTAAACAGGAGAATAACTATGAGATCTGATATATATGAGCTTGACACTCTTTCAAGCGACTACCGCGCCATTCCCGCAGAAGCCGAAAAGGTGGCAGACTTTATCGGGCTTGACAAGAAAAGCACCATGCGCCTGCGTCTGCTGGCGGAGGAAATGATATGTATGCTGCCGCAGCTGCTTATTTACGGCAAAGGAAAATTCCAGATAGAAGCAGAGGGCAGAGATGTCGAACTGCATCTGTCGGTGACACCTTATGATATGAATGCTTCCGACAGGGACAAGATACTCAGCGTATCAAAAAGCGGTAAAAATGCAGCGGCAGTGGGCATTATCGGCAAGATAGTCAACGCAGTTGAGATAATGCTTGCTGACAGAGCAAAGATCGAAAAGAATGACCCCTACGGTTATTTTTCAATGGGACTGGCGGAGTATTCCGACAGCACTGCATGGTCGCTGATGAATTACAGAGATTCCTTTGACAGCAACGCACAGACTGAAAAGCAGGAAGCATGGGACGAGCTTGAAAAATCGATAATCGCAAAGCTCGCAGATGATGTTATAGTCGGGGTGCTGAACGGCAAGGTGGATATCATCGTTAAAAAGAAGTTTTAGACCATTATAAATATTACAGCGACCTGCAAATAATAAACGGAGCGCTGTAAGGAGTCGGGAGGTGCCTATGCGTTCATTGGAGATAAAGGCGACAGTCGAAAATCTTGACATCGTTACGGATTTTTTGAATGAGCAGCTGGAAGAAACAGACTGCCCCGTTAAAACGCAGATGCAGATAGATCTGGCAGCTGAGGAGATATTTGTAAATATCGCTCACTACGCCTACGGTGATGAAACGGGCACTGCTGTTATCTCGGCAGATATATCGGAGGGCAGAGCTGTCATCACTTTTGAGGACTGCGGGATCCCCTACGACCCGCTGGCAAAGCCCGACCCCGATATCACACTTGCTGCGGAGGACAGGGCTGTCGGAGGACTGGGTATCTTCATGGTGAAAAAGAGTATGGACGACGTAAGATACGAATACCGCAACGGCAAAAATATCCTGACGCTTGTAAAAAGGCTGGTTTGAATAAATGAAATACGAAATGAGCATAAAAACAAAAACGGCACTTACCACTATATTCTTTATGGGGATACTTACGGCTGCCATTGCAGGTATAGGATATAAGCTCTACTACGACAATGTGATGGAAAGCTACATCACCTATACCGAAACGGTTCTGGGATATGCATACGAAGCGACCGATGAATACTCTTTCGGGGACATGATAGCAGAACGTGAGATGCCGGAGGAGTATGAAGAAATGAGGTCGGAGCTAAATAAGGTAAAGGACTGCTCCGACATCGAATATCTGTATGCCATATACTTTGAAGATATAAACGACATACACAGCCTGCATTATGCGATAAATGCGAAAACGCAGGAGGAACTGGCTTCGGGAAAACCTCTTTCCGAGATATACAGCTACATGGGCAAGCCCTGTGAAGACGGCGCTTTTGAGGATGATACCCGAAAGACATTTCAGAATGCAGTAATGAGCGGAGAGCGCAGCAGCATGACTCTGAAAGGGTATTCCGATGAGTACGGAAATATGCTGAACGGATACCGCGTGATCTATGACAGCGATGACAACGCAGTGGGGCTGCTGTGTGTTGAGATAGACATAAACAAAATAAACGTTGGGGTAAAGCGCTATATCAATATGGTGATACTGACGGCATCCGTGCTGACGGCTGCGATTGTTGCACTGTATCTGTTCAACACAAGGCGCTACCTGATAAGACCTATCGTAAGTATCACGGAAAACAGCGATGCCTTTGTAAAAAAAATGCAGTCGAATTCAGAACCCGAAGAACTTGTATACGAGGATGTTAACATACGAACAGGCGGCGAGCTGAGTTTGCTGGCAGACAACGTGAAAAGCCTTGCCGATAGTGTGGCATCGTATATGACTAATCTTAAAGCTGTTACAGCCGAACGTGAACGCATCGGTACAGAACTGGAGCTGGCACACAAGATACAGGCGGATATGCTGCCGAATATCTTCCCGCCGTTCCCCGAAAGGAAAGAATTTGACATATACGCGACTATGACTCCCGCGAAGGAGGTCGGCGGTGATTTCTACGACTTCTTTCTGATAGACGACGATCATCTGGGGCTGGTCATGGCTGATGTTTCGGGCAAGGGCGTTCCCGCCGCACTTTTCATGATGATGTCCAAGATAGTGATAAACAATCTCGCAATGCAGGGGCTGTCTCCCGCGAAAGTGCTTGAAAAGGCAAATGAGATAATATGCAGCAGCAACGATGAGGGTATGTTCGTTACAGTCTGGTTCGGAGTGCTTGAGATCTCCACAGGAAAAGTGACCGCCGCCAACGCAGGCCATGAATACCCTGTTATCAGAAAAGCAGGCGGCGATTTTGAACTGTTAAAGGACAAACATGGTCTCGTGATCGGCGGCATGAAGGGCATGAGATACAAAGAGTACGAATTACAGCTTGAAAAGGGCGGAACGCTGTTCCTCTACACCGACGGTGTTCCCGAAGCGACAAATTCGCAGGAAGAGCTTTTCGGCACAGGAAGACTGCTTGAAGCCATGAACCGACACAAAGAACATGATGTGACCACACTGCTTTCGGATATCAAAAATGCAGTGGATGTTTTTGTCGGAGAAGCTGAGCAGTTCGACGATCTGACAATGCTCGGCATCATCATGAATTAGCCGTGCAGGGCAGAAAAGGAACGGATTATGGATTTTATTAGATCACATCAGTTGGATCTGATGCTTGTTATGGCCGGGATATGCATAGCTGTTACTGTGTACGGCTTTTTTTCACATTCCTCCAGGATCAAAAAACTGTCCATGCTGATAATGGGAACGAGCGCAGCTTTAATGATGTTTGCAGACCGTCTTGCCTACATATATCGCGGCAACGAGAGCACGACGGGTTATTTTATGGTGAGGATATGCAATTTTCTGGTGTTTTATTTTATCCTTGCCATACAGCATTCATCCAACTGGTATGTAACGGAACTGTGCCGAAGTACAGAGGGCGTTGGCAGAGTCCCACTGCGGCTGAGGATAAATGAGATCATCATATCGGTCGGGATACTTTTGCTGATCGTATCGCAGTTTACCGGGCTTTACTACACCTTTGACGAGAGCAACCACTATCAGAGGTCGGATGCTTACTTTATTTCATATATAATACCTGTAAGTGTATGGATGATACAGTTCTCGGTGGTGTGGGGACTTAGGAACAAGATAGGCAGACTGCTGTACAATACACTGACGTTCTTCACTGTATGTCCGCTTATCGCGGGGATAGCGCAGTTTTTCATGTACGGACTTTCGCTTACGAATATAGCTATCGTAGCCATGACAGCTTCATTCTGCTTTATTGAAATAGTCAGCAACGGACGGGAGCTGAATGCGGCTCATATCCGAGAAAAGGAACTGCTGGTCCAGGAGCAGAAGAATATGCGGCGCATGGTGATGCAGTCCACATCCGCACTGGCAGCGGCGATAGACGCAAAGGACAGATACACTCACGGACATTCAAGGCGTGTGGCAGAATATTCTGAAATGATCGCCGAAATATCGGGCAAGCCTGACAACGAATGCAGGGATATCTACCTTGCGGGTCTTCTCCACGATGTGGGCAAGATTGGCATACCCGACGAGATCATCAACAAGAACGGCAGACTGACAGATGAGGAATTTGCGGTGATAAAGACTCATCCCGCTATCGGCGCGGAGATACTCAAAAAGATAAACATCGCACCGTATATCAGCATCGGCGCCCACTATCACCACGAACGGTATGACGGCAGCGGATATCCCGAAGGCTTGAAAGGGGAAGAAATCCCCGAGATAGCAAGGATAATAGCTGTTGCGGATGCCTACGATGCAATGACATCCAAAAGGAGTTACCGTGATGCACTTCCACAGGAGGTAGTCAGAGCGGAGATAGAAAAAGGAAAAGGAACACAGTTCGACCCTGTGTTTGCCGAGATAATGCTGGAACTTATGGACAAGGATACCGATTACCGGTTACAGCAGGACGATGTATTTGACATATAAAAAAACAGGCGGCACCCGATCTGAGTTCGGGTGCCGCCTGTAATATTTTTTCGCAACAGGATATAACGTCCTTATTCGCCTTTATCTTTGATAAGCCCCAGTTCTCTTAGCAGATCGTTTTTCTTTTCCATCCAGCCGCCCTTGTAGTAGGTGCAGGTCCACATATCCTTTCCGAGATAATCGGTGGGATC
>NZ_CAMHRZ010000265.1 GCF_946187255.1 uncultured Ruminococcus sp. | reverse complement strand
CTACGTCAGTGACGCTTATTTCGACAAGGAGAAAAAGAGCTATGTCAAGGAGAGCGACGGCAGCTGGAAAGTATCAAACGATGTTGTGTTCAACGGTGAGAATATACTGGGTGACGAGGGCAGGATCGTGCTGCTGGTGACGGCACATTCGGTCAGTGCGGCGGATCACCTTACAAAGGTCATGAACGACTTTGAGAATACCACCGTCATCGGATTTACCGAGCCTTCGGGTTCGGCACAGGGAGTATCCCCGATAGAGCTTGAAAGCGGCACTTTGAGCTATTCGAGCTCGCTGATGCTCAACAGGGACGGTACTGTATTCTTGGACTGCGGAACGGATATGCAGTCGGGGAATACTCTGGATATAAAGGTGCCCTTTGACGAAGAAGCGGTCACAGGACTGTTTGACGAGGACAGGGATGTGCTCCTCGATCACAGCCTTGAGTATCTTGCATCATTGGAAAGATAATATATCTATGAGCGGGACGCGCCTTCGGGTGTGTTCTGCTTTTTTTGAGAAAATACGCCCTTTCGGATGCCTGGATCAATTTTGCATATTGCACAATAATCACAGGATAATTTTTGTTTGACTTTCGATACTAAATCTGATATAATATAGAGAATAGTATTTTTGAGAATTTTTATGTGAGAGAAAAGAGTCCTCACAGGTCCGCCGTTATCGGGCGGGCAAAGCAGAGGACAAGTCGGGTATTTACATCACTTGGTCAAAAATGTTTTGCGTGATGAGTTTTCATCGTGCGGGACGGATATGGTTAGGAATAGACGGCGGTCGCAGTACAGCGTGTGATCAGATTCAGCTATGTGCAGGTGACCGTTCAGGTATGACACAGGGGTGATAAATAGTAATGGGCGGAGAGGCACACAACAGGCGAAGAGTAAGGATCGGTCTGCTTGTAAGCCATCTCGGAGATGATTTTGACAGTTCTGTCTGTAATGGCGCGATGATAGCGGCAAAGCAGCACGATGTTGATCTTATAATACTTCCGGGAAGGTATATCGATGCGGAATATGCGGATAAGATAAGGACGCAGTATGAATATCAGTACAATACCTTGTTCACTCTGGGCAAGGATGAGGGCTTTGATGCGCTGCTGGTTCTGGTAGGCACCATAGGCAGCAATATCAACAAGGACAGGCGAAGAGAGTTCCTGGAACAGTTCGGTGATATACCTATCATCACACTTACCTCGAATATTGACGGTTATCCGTGTATATCCGTTGATAACAGAACAGGTCTCGTGCAGGTTATCGAGCATCTTATCAATACGCATAATTGTAAGAAGATAGGCTTCGTCAGCGGGCCAATGACCAGCGACGATGCGGTGGAGCGATTTGATGTATATAAGCAGACGCTGGCTGCAAACGGTATAGAGTATGACGAAAGCAGAGTTGCTTACGGCAATTTTTCCAGGTATGTGACAAGCGAGGTCGGTGAACTGCTGGACCGCTGTCCCGATCTTGAAGCGATAGTATTTTCAAACGACCAGATGGCGGTGGGCGGCTATGAGGCTATGCTGGAGAGGGGGATAACTCCCGGCAAGGATATATTCGTCACGGGCTTTGATGACGATCACGTTGCCACCGAACTGACGCCGCATCTTACTACAGTGTCTATGGATTCCACCGATCTGGGCTATAACGCACTGATCGAGGCGGTGAACTATATCAATGACGGCACCCTCCAGAGGGATACGCTTTCTTCATCGATGATAATCAGGAATTCCTGCGGCTGTTCGGACAGCGCAAGACTTGGCGTTGCCGAGTTCTACCGCTATCCGTCGGATATCCGCGAAAATGCCGACAATATCAGCAGGTCGATATTCAACCGTTACAGGCTGAGCAATGAGTCGATGTACTACCGCAACAGCTTTGCGGAGATAATCCGCGATCTTGCGGACTGTGCCGACAGGATAATGGATGACAAGGATTTCGAGCCCTTTGAGATCTTCGACAAGCTGGAAAAACTGATAGATCTGCGTTTCTTTGTGTTCACCGATATCGAAACACTCTATTCGGTAATGGAAGTTATACATTCATCTCTGGCGTGTGCGCTGGATACAAGGGCAAGACAGGTCAAGCTGAATGTGATCTTCGTGCGTATGTACAAGATGATCGCGGAACGCAATGAGAAGATAATGCAGGATAAGCTGAACGACAGCTATTTCATGACATGGCTGACAAATTCCCTGACCTGCGATATGCTTATCTTTGATGCGTGCAACGATGAGGTCTATATGACAGTGGTGGATAAGCTGGACAGGCTGCATATAAAGACCAGCTATCTCTATGTGTTCGAGCACAAGCTGATTCACACAAAGTACGAAGAATGGCATCTTCCCGATACGCTGCTGCTTAAAGCCTACAGCAAGGACGGCGAGCAGAAGCTGCTGCCCGCATCGGAGCAGCATATATCTCCCGATAAACTGTTCAGTCACAGCTATTTTCCCCATGACAGGCGCTATACTATGGTGTGTATGCCGCTGTTCTCCAATGAGGAGCAGTACGGACTGTTGATGTGTGAGATAGAGTATGAGTATTTCAATTATTTACAGTCGATAATGGTGCAGCTGAGTGCGGCGCTGAAGACCATCTCGTTGATGAAGCAGCAGGCGGTGATACAGAAACAGCTGACTCAGAGCCTTATTGAGATACGCGAGAACAATCAGCTGCTGGGTGAGCTTTCCAGGCAGGATGAGCTGACAGGATGTCTCAACAGGCGAGGATTTTTCGAGGCTGTGGGCAAGCTGATAAGAGCGGATGAAAACAGGGGCAGGGGAGCGGTGATGATATTTGCCGACCTTGACAGCCTGAAAACCATAAATGACCGTTTCGGACACGACGAGGGCGATTTTGCCATAATGGGCGTGTCTAAGATACTGGTATCCACTTTCCGCGAGAACGAGGTGATAGGCAGGATAGGCGGCGATGAATTCGTGGTCTGTGTCATCGAGAACGACGGTCTCACTGCGGCTGCCATCAGGCAGAGGATAGACGAGGTCACCTCAAAGTTCAATAACTGCGAAGGTGCGGATAAGGAGTACTATGTCCATCCCAGTGTGGGCGTATATCCCTTCAAATGCTGTGAAAGCCTTGAAGTGGGCGATCTGCTCAACCATGCGGACGCACTTCTGTATGAGCAGAAAAAGAACAAGAAGTCCGTCATAAAAGCGGAGAGAGATAAATAAGGGTAAAAATTTGTACTGATTTGAGGATGTTGTATGGGAAAGATCTGTAAGTCCTGCGGACATTATTACAGCGGGGAATACTGCGACAAATGCGGCTACGGAAAGCCTGCGGGGGTCGCAAGATCCGCAAAGAAATACCGCAAGGCTGCAAAGCGCAAGCCCGAACGTATGCAGACAGAAGAGGACAAGAAGCTGTATGCAAAGTGGGCTAAGGAGGAAAAGGCGGAACAGCCCGAAAGGACACAGGACCCGAAGGCAAGGCTGCATTTCCTGATCGTTGTTATAATAGCGGCGCTGATCGTGGTGGGCTATGCGCTGTATTCCAGCGGATCATTTGTGCAGGATAACCGCGATGAAGTCGTAAGGCAGTATTTTCATGCGATACAGACATCTGATTATGATAAATTCGTCAAATGCTTCCCAAAGGAGATAAAGCAGGATTATGATTCCGACAGGGCAGAATCCGGGCTTGGTAAGAAAGAGTATATGCAGGCGCTGTACGAGTACTTCTCCGACAGGTACGGTGAGGGCTACAGCATTGGCGTGGAATTCGGCAGTGAAAGCAAGCTGGCAAGCGGCGAGTACGATCTTTCCGAGTTTGAGAATGCGCCAAAACTCAAAGAAGTATATGAAATGGTCGTGAATGTGGAGTTTCGCGGCACAAAGGATACCAGCAAGTCGATACTATACCTGTATCTGGGTAAAACAAGCACCGGCTGGAAGATATTCGGCATGGAGGAGGACGTGGGCAGCATCAATGCCGACGGCACCGAAAATCAGGGCGAACTTCCGCCGATAGATGATGAGATGTATCTCAGATGATGATATAAATATCAAGCGGGCGGCGCTGACGATGCGCTGTCCGCATTTTTGTCTCTGTGCAAAAAATTCACAATATGCCCCTTGCAATAGAGGACAGGCTGTGATATAATAAATATATATTTTTTCAGGAAAGAGGTTTGCGCTATGACCAATGAATATGTTCTTATCCTTGACTTCGGCGGACAGTACAATCAGCTTATCGCAAGACGTGTGCGTGAATGTAACGTTTACTGTGAAGTCAAGCCCTACAACAAGATCGGCATAGATGAGATTAAACAGCTTTCACCCAAGGGTATCATTTTCACGGGTGGACCGCAGAGCGTCTACGGTGAGGATGCACCGAGCGTTCCCGCAGAGTTATTTGAGCTGGGTATCCCCGTTCTGGGTATATGCTACGGTTCTCAGCTGATGGCTCATGTTCTGGGCGGCAAGGTCGAGACCTGCACGGTGTCCGAGTATGGCAAGACCGAGACTGAGTACGACAAGGGATGCGTACTTTTCGCTGATGAAGAGATACCCGGCAGGGCAGTGAGCTGGATGAGCCATACCGACTTCATCTCAAAGGTCCCCGCAGGTTTCAGGATCGCGGCACACACCTCTAACTGCCCCTGTGCGGCTATGTATAATGAGGAGAAGAAGCTGTATGCAGTGCAGTTCCACCCCGAAGTGAACCACACTCAGTTCGGCGTAAAGA
>NZ_CAMHRZ010000264.1 GCF_946187255.1 uncultured Ruminococcus sp. | reverse complement strand
CCGACAGGGGTATTTTCGAGAAAGCATTTGAAATTGCAGGATGTACGGCACAGGATTCCGTAATGATCGGAGACAGGCTTGACAATGATATCATCCCTGCAAATAAACTTGGAATGACGACCGTATGGATAAGTCAGGGTCTTGCAGTCTGTCAAAACCCCCGAATGGAAGAAGAACAGCCCGATCACATTGTTGATGACCTTTCAGATCTGAAAGAGATATTCTGATCATCACGGGAACACTTAAAGATAGAAAAATAATACAGAGCTGTTGCGGGCGCAGCAGCTCTGTTTCGTTGTCTGTTATATCATTATCTGTCATTTCATCCTGGGATCAAAGGGTTTCACCATAACGCCTGAAGTTATACCGTTTACAGAGTATGTTATCATATCATTATTCGCCATGATACTTCCCTTATCTACGAGTCCCTGTTCTTCAAGTTCCGAAAGGGCAGCGATCACTTTTTCCTTCCTGCCCTCAATATCAAGCTCGCTGAATCCGTCACTTTTCATCACATCGGCAACAGCATTCCGCACCGATTCCATTCTATCAAGCTCGGCATCGGTGAAAGTCTCAAATACGGTTATCTTTAAAGTATCGGAACGATGCTCGGTGCCGTCCTCGATATAACGGGCATAGAAGTGGTATTCCCTGTCCTCTGAAACATCGGGGTCTTTGGGGAATGTGTCATCTACACGGTAACGCAGGCTGTACCATGCATCTCCCATTATATCATCACCCGAATGTTCAAAATCCGCATCATCAAGCATTGTACCCACAGCTTTTCCCGTGTCTTCATCGATAAGCTCGACTTCCTGCGGCTCAATGATATCGCGTGCAACAAATATGACCTCGTTATCATCCTCTCCGATACATATTTCTCTATTATCGGCAGAAAGAAAAAGATCCTGTACGCTGTTTTCAAAAACAGCTTCTGGTGCAGAGGATGCATCCTCCGCAGCTGATGAAGGCTCCTCTGACGAAGGCTCCTCCGCCGAAACAGTGCTTTCGGCTTTCTCCTCCGAGACTGTAGTAACTACAGAAGATGCTGTTTCTTTATGTGAAGCATCCTCCTCCGCAGGCTTGCCGCAGCTTGTAAGAAAAGCAGCAGCTCCCAAAAGAGTGAGCACTGCTAATAACGATCTGCACATGATCTGTCCTCCTTTATCGTACATAAATTTTACATATTTATATGATATCATTTTATCACCGTCAGCCCTAATACAAAGAAAAAATTTCAATATTTTAATGAAAAATATACGGGTATCGCTGTTGACTTTTTTCTATAAAAGAGTTATAATATCAATGTATGTAAAATCTTACCCGAACGGAGGAAGTAATATGAACAGAACATACATAAAAGACGTTAAGGAACATCTTGGCGAAACTATAAAAGTCCAGGGCTTTGTTGAGAATTACAGAAACGCCCGCGCTATGGCGTTCATCGTCGTTAAGGACATAACAGGCAAGCTGCAGGTAACTGTTGAAAAGGAAAAGCACCCCGAGCTCAATGACAAGCTGGATGCACTTACAGGCGACTCGGTTGTGACTATCATCGGTCAGGTTTTCGAGAACGACTACGTCAAGCTGGGCGGACTTGAAATGATCCCCGAAGATATAATCGCAGAGAGCGTAGCTGATGCTATACCGATCTCCAGAAAAGAGATACCTGCTACCAAGAAGAAGAAGGCAGTTGAGAGATCCAGCATCGATCAGCGTATCGACTACCGCTGGATAGATCTGCGTACCGATGAGAACCAGCTGATGTTCAAGGCACAGACCGTTATGGTAAATGCAATGAGACAGTTCCTGCTGGGTGAGAATTTCATCGAGATACACACCCCCAAGCTGATCGGCGCTGCAAGTGAGAGCGGTTCCAGCGTTTTTGAAGTAAAGTATTTTGACAGGAACGCTTATCTTGCACAGTCCCCGCAGTTCTACAAGCAGATGGCTATGGCAAGCGGATTTGAGCGCATATTTGAAGTAGGCCCCGTATTCAGAGCTGAAAAGAGCTACACCAGCAAGCACACCACCGAATTCACAGGCTTCGATCTGGAGTTCAGCTATATCAACGATTACAGAGATGTAATGGCAATGGAAGAACAGCTGCTGAAAGCAGGTCTTGCCGCTGTTAAGGAAAAGTACGGCGATGAGATAAAGGAGCTGTTCGGGCAGGAAGTCATCGTTCCCGAGACTCCCTTCCCTGTTGTAAAGCTGGCTGACCTTTATAAGGCACTGGAAGAAGAATTCGGCTACAAGGTACCCGAAGAAGAAAAGGGCGACCTGACTACCGATGCCGAGAAGCTGAGCTACGAGTGGGTGAAGAAGCACTATAACCACGAGTTCCTGTTCGTTACCGACTTTGACGCAGAGAAGCGTGCATTCTATCACATGAGAGATGAAAACGGCGTTCCTATGGGCTACGACCTTATCTGGAGAGGCGTTGAGATCACCACAGGTGCGCAGCGTGAGCACAGATACGAGGTACTGAAAAAGCAGGCTGCCGAAAAGGGTCTGGATGAGGACGTTAAGTTCTATCTGGAATTCTTCAAGTACGGCTGTCCTCCTCACGGCGGTTTCGGCATTGGTGTTGACAGACTGACCATGCTGCTGCTGGGTCTCCACATCAAGGAAGCAATGTTCATCTTCAGAGGTCCCAACAGACTGAATCCGTAGTATAAAATATTACCGAATATAATGAAAGACAGTGTATCGATGGATGCACTGTCTTTTTTCGTATCAATATCCGAAATACTTGGCTCTCAAAAAATAAAGCAGCAGGATATGCAGAGGATATGCGGCATAAAAAGCATATTTTGCGGCTTTTCCTTTGATAAACCCTCTTTCTCCGTTATACATATTTATCGGGATAAATGCAGCCATCACCGCCCAGGATAACGAGAAAAAGCAGCTGCCTATCACCGCCTGCAATATCTTTTTGTCACGCATGATGTAAAGAAACAGTATAAAGCCCAGACCGCGGCTGCCGTAATCTGCTTTCAGTATTACCGAGACCGCAAACAATGCCACAAGACTTACGAGCAGATCCTGCTTGTCCTCTTTGTACTTTTCATATAGACATATCGCAAGAAAACCGAGAAACAGCGTAAAAAACACGTTCTGACTTTTATATAGCAGCCTGCCGCTGTGTTCAAGGTTCCAGGGTATCTCCGAGATAAGTGCAAAACACAGCAAACTAATTCCATACTTTTTCTTATCATGGGTGTGGATATACCCCTCTGTTATCAGGAAACTGTATATCGGAAAAGCAATCCTGCCGATCATACGGCATATCCAATATAACGACACACCATGAGAGCCGATGGAAATAATATCGGCATTTGCCGTATCTATCTGCCTGAGGATGACCGCCGCAGAATGGTCGATAAGCATACAGAGCAATGCCGTCATTTTCAGCACACTGCCCGATAACACCCGATATTTTTGTGAAGTAAACCACCTATCCGCAGCTGTTATAGTATTATTTTCCATCTGACCCACGCGGTCACCTCATCCCCTCATAAGCGACCTTTGCAGCAGAGATATCCATATTGCAGCCCAGCTGATAGAACTTAACGTTATCTGCCAGCCTGTCGATCAGATCAAGGGTCTTCATCATAAGGATGCTGTCAACAGGACGATAGACCTGCTGCAAAAGCATGGTGTATGCCTGCTCAAAGCTGACTTGCTCGATATGGTTCTCTTCTGCCCGTGTCAGGATACAGATAGCTTTCAGCGGGACAGAGGTATTTGTTCCCAGCCTGTGCTTGCCGTTATAGGGAGTGCCGTAAATGACAGCGCCGTTTTCAGTGATATGGATCAAGGGCTTGTCATCGTTCACCATGAAGACCTTATCTCCGAAATACTCGCGCCATAGCCTTGTATGAGTAGACTTGCCCGTTCCCGAACAAGCCGTGAACAGAAAACCCACACCGTCCGCAGCGATACAGGAGCCGTGAAACAGGATGGTATCATAGTCTATCATCTTCTCGGATATCTTGCGGTATACAGCTAATTCTTCCAGATAGCTGTCGGATGAATCGTATGGCTTTCTGCCCTCCATAACAGCTATCCTTGCATTTTTTTCACGCTCATGATCAATATCAGCCTGCGTGGTGACAACGGTATAATCAGCAGGCTCGTCCGTCAGATAATCGGCGCAGTAGGTGTGTACCTCATCATATATCGAGCATACCTCCGCCACCTTATCTGCTATCCTATACTTTTTTCTTATCATTATAACTTCATCACTTTCATGGTAGTATGCATATCTTACTCTTTCAGTGCGCCGATGGAGCGCAGCTTGCCTAAGATATTATCCACATCGCGCTCAACGGTTTTGCGCTCGGCACCGCTGTATTCTGTCATCAGCTTATCAACGATAGCGCCTGCGGTGGTGTCTGTTTTCAGGCACTCAACGATAAATGCCGCTGTTTCGTTATTTTTCACGATGCCCTTGAATTCGGTATCGCCTGTACTTATGATATAATGCTCCCCTTTTGTAACGTGGGTGAGTAATTTAGGATCAAGTTTCATGTTGATTTCCTTTCATTTCGGTAATTGCATAAAACGGCAGGACTGCCGAAGCCGCCTGCCATTGAGCTGATCAAAATATATTCGGACCATCATCGCTTTATCCGTTACATTGCCGGTGCTTTCCATAATGACTTCTTCGGCTTCAAACTATGTTATATTCCTATCGGGAGTAATGTACTTCCCCATAT
>NZ_CAMHRZ010000263.1 GCF_946187255.1 uncultured Ruminococcus sp. | reverse complement strand
CATATACAGCTTTTTCGGCTTTTTCTCTGCCATGATGATACCTCCCTAGTCGTTTTTGTTTAGAGTATTATAGCACATCGGAAACGGTTTTGCAATAGGAGTATATACGTTTTTTCGGACATAGTCATTATGGGGATAATGTCAAAAATGCAGACATATCTCTGTCATCACAAAAACACCTGATCTGAAAAATATATGAAAGGACCGCCTTATTCCGGTGGTCCTTTTAATGCTATAATTTCAGTTATATCCGATATCTCAATACTCAGATAATACGTTCCCATATCCAACTCAATCTCATCATTGCCGGAATAAGTGTCAAAACTATCATCTACACCGGTGATCATTCCGATAAATTCGGAATGATCTTTTGTCACGATCTTAACTCTGGTATTGAAATCAAAATATGGCGCGATTTCCTCTATTGTCATGATAACCATTTCCTTTATTTTTCATACCTGTATACTAGACAGCGTTTATAATATACCCGTTTTCAGCCGTCACTCATTATTTTCTCAATAAACTTATCGGGTAATTTGATGTTATACTTTTCAATATGATATATCAGAAAGTCACACCAACAATATTCACCATCATCAATTACCGAAAAACTGCCGGAGATATTTTCTCCCGTCACGCAGTCAATCGCATATCGCGGACACACAGCTTGTCTCCCGAACGAGTTCAGATAATCTATGATCTTTTTCTTATCATAATTCACTTCAGATACTAAATGATTTTTTATACTTCCGTTATCGAACATTGTGATCTTCATTTCCGTAAAAAAACCAATGTAGATCATTTATCTCAACTCCATTATACAAACTCACGATTTCTCTGCATTATGCGGCTTATCAGCCGACGACATAAGTCGCGCCATTGTCTCATACAGTTTTTCCGGCTCGACGGGCTTGAAAAGATGAGCATTCATTCCCGCTTCTGCTGAACGTTCGATATCCTCGTCAAAAACATTCGCTGTCATCGCTATGATGGGGATCGTCTTTGCATCAGGTCTTTCCAGTTCCCTTATAGTCCTTGTGGCTGTAAGTCCGTCCATCTCGGGCATACGAACATCCATGAGGATGGCATCATAGTAACCCGGCTCGCTTTCCGTGAACATTCTGACAGCTTCTTTTCCGTTGATCGCGTGTACGGAGTCTATATCCTCCAGTTCAAGCAGATCAGCCAGTATCTCCGCATTCTGCTCCACATCTTCAGCCATGAGCACTCTGCGACCTGCAAGTATCTCCTCAGCATGACCGATATCGGCTGTATCATCGGTCTGCCCGCTGATGCCGTCCCTCTGAGACAGTATTCTGTGTATCTCACGAAGCAGTACATCAGAAAACAGCGGTTTCGCCAGTATGCTGTCCGCTTCTTTGTACTCATCCGCATCCCTGTGGATATCACAGCCGTAACCTGTCAGAAGGATAACGGCTGTATCACCACTGTCAGAGGAATTCGCAAATCGTGTCAGCCCGATACCGTTCATGTCAGACATTTTGTGATCTATAATAAGCAGATCGTAAGCTCTATTTGATGCGGATTCTTCACGGAGATGCTTTTCCGCAAAGGCTGTATCAGTACAGGTATCCGATTCTATACCTATGGCTTTTAGTACTAGCTTTGTATGCTCAGAGGATACCTCATCGGCATCAACGACAAAGGCACGAAGTCCCTCAGGCAGGCGGATGCCGTGTCTGTCAGATTTGCGATCGGATGATGTCAGCTTGACGGTAACGGTAAATACCGAACCAACGCCTTTTTCGCTTTCCACATGGATATCGCCGCCCATCATCTCGACAAAATTCTTGGTGATAGCCATTCCCAGACCACTACCGCCGTATCGGTTCGTAGTGGTGGCATCCTCCTGTGAAAAACTCTCGAAGATCTTCGGGATGAATTCCTTGTCCATTCCTATGCCCGTATCCTTCATGATAAATCTGAGAAAACATATCCCGTCAGCCTGAGATATCTGTTCAACGGTCAGCGTGACTCTTCCCCGTGTATCGGTGAACTTGACCGAATTGCCTAATATATTTATAATGACCTGTTTCAGCTTGAGATCATCACCGATATAATAGTCATTCAATTCTCCCACGATACTGCAATCATAGTCAAGTCCCTTATCCTGACACTGACCGCTGATGATGATATTTATCTGATCCAAAAACTCACGGAAAGAGAACTCCTCGTTTTTGAGAACCATTCTTCCCGATTCTATGCGGCTCATATCAAGTATATCATTTATAAGTCTCAGCAGATGATCGGCGCTCGATCCTATCTTTTCAAGATGATCTCTGGTCTTGGGCGGAAGATCGGGGTCGCGCAGTGCGATATTGTCAAGACCGATTATGGCGTTCATGGGAGTTCTTATCTCGTGGCTCATATTGGAAAGAAAACTGGTCTTTGCACGGCTGCTCTCCTCTGCCAGCGCTTTCTCAATCTCGATCTGCTTTTGCCTTTTCTGAAGTATACTGTAGATACGAAGAAGTGTGATGAGCGAAAGGCAGATAAGTGCTATCTGTATCGAACTTGCTCTGGTAAGTGAGCTGCCGATGCTGTCCATCTCATCTTCAATTATCTCTTCGTTCTCGGAAGGGTCATCCGATACGGTGATATATTTGCTTAGATGTTCTTCCGAACGTTTCAGCGCTTTGTCGGTGGTCTGGCGCACCCATACACTGGAGGTGAATATGATAAGTCCCAGCAATACTATCCATGCAAGTATAGAATGACCCATCCTGCGCTCATGGTCATTTCGCAGGAACACACGGAAATAAAGAAAACCGAGAATGCTCCAGATAGTCAGGATAAAGTAGGATTCCATCGAAAGTGTGCTTATGGAAAGGATATTAGGTATCAGGAATTCAAGCGCAAACAGGATGGAGATCACCATTCCCGCAATGCCGATCACCGCGTTTTTGATCTCTCTTTTTTTGTAAGCGAGTTTCCAAGCGGCAGCAGATGCCAGCGCGTAGGCTACGGTCGCACCGACTGTGGTGACATCTACTATCCAGCTTATGGCAGTTCTTCCGAAGAATGGCAGAACAATTGATATGGCAAATATTGTAATTATCGCATTTTTAGGCACATGACCCGAAGTCTTTCTGCCAAACCAATGCGGGATGAGTCCGTCTTCCGAAAGTGAACATAAAAGGCGGCTGAGTGCGATATAGTTGCCGATAAGACCTGTGAATATAGCCCCCAGCGCAGCGGCACCGAGTATCGAAGTACCCGTGTTTCCAAGTGCGGTATGAGCGGCAAAAAAAGTGGGAAGAGAAGCATTTCCCGAATAGCTGTCAAGTTTGTCTATATATTCCGTCCACGAGCTGCATCCATCGGGAAGAGCCATTACGGCGAGCAGCGACAGAAAGACGTAAGCAGCTGCTGCGGTGATCACCGAGATAAGCAAGATGATGAACGATTTTTTCAGCGAAAACTTTGACTCCTCCGCCGAATGGGTTATGGACTCAAAGCCTACGAAAGCCCAGGGAGCCAGCGCAAATATGGTGAATACATCGCTTTCGGGGGACTTGTCCGTTGCAAAAGCAGGCTCACATCTTCCCGTACAGCCATCGGAAGATACCGCAGCCGTAAAGCATATTATCACACCGATAAATAGGATGAGCGCCATCAATGCCTGCACAGATGCTGATAGCTTACGGTTAAAGCAGACCAGAGTCGCTATTATCAGCGCAAATACTGAAAGAAGTATCTCACCGACATAGATCTCATAGCCTGCGATGGAATAAAGATACCCGAAACGGAACACATCGCCCATCACCGTCCTGGCGATAAGGGGCAGTGCAGTGGCGTTCGCCCATATTATAGCGATATATGTGATTATGAGGAACCAAGCGCTAAGGAAGCCGTGATCATAGCCAAAAGCCTTTTTGGTATAGGTATATATACCGCCGCACACGGGGTAACGGTTCATAAGATAATGGAAATTCAATGCCAGCACAAGCATGACAAATCCGCCCAAAGCGAGCCCCAATGCGGTCCCCACAGGACCTGCGATAGGCAGGAATGTGGTACCCGGCATGACAAAGGAGCCCCAGCCCACACTGCATCCGAAGGAAAGCGCCCATGCGCCGATAATACCAAGATACTTTTTGTTATCCGTTCTATCCATATTCTGATACCTCTCAAGTATGCCTATGTAAGATAGCTCAGCCTTCTTCGTATTTGCGTATGCCGTCTGCCGTTTTCTTGTAGAGAGCCTCTATATCCGCCAGCTTTGCGGAAACTTCACTGTCGGAAAGTGTTCTTGGATTACCCGGACGGAATTCCTCTGCTATCTCCGATGCCATCTCCGCCAGAGAAACAAGACCCAGGTTCGCACAAACGCCTTTCATGGCGTGGGATCTTTCAAAAAGCTCTGTATGCTCCATATTTTTACCCGCGTCGATAAGATCATCCACAACTCCGTTTTTTGTCAGCTTTCTGATATGCTTGTCGATCAGCTTATCCACACGCAGCACACGAAGTGCCTGCTCATAATCGCCGCCTATCTCGTAATATAATTCCTGTATAGTCATAACCACTCGACCCTTTCGAAAACTCTTATACTAATAAAATTTTCAATAATTTTAAATATGCTATCGAAACAAACTCCATTTATGAATATTTACAAGATATTCACTGCTTGTACATCTATTATAGCACATAAAGCCGTGATTGTCCAGTATTTTACACCGCTTTTTTATCTTTTTGTTAATATACTTATGCGTACGCATAGACAT
>NZ_CAMHRZ010000262.1 GCF_946187255.1 uncultured Ruminococcus sp. | reverse complement strand
GGAACAACTGGCGGATATTGAAAAAATGGGCGTGAATATAGCTTACGTCACACTGCACGTCGGATTGGGCACATTCCGCCCCGTTAAAGAGGACAGGGTGCTCGATCACAAGATGCACCGCGAGCATTACGAGCTCCCCAAGCGCACCGCCGACCTTATCAACAAGACGAAGGCGGAGGGCGGCAGAGTCATCGCGGTGGGCACCACCTCATGCCGTACACTGGAAAGCGTTGCTGCACTTTACGGTGATATCCGCCCCTGCGACGGCTTCACCGAGATATTCATATATCCCGGATTTGAGTTCAAGGTGCTGGACGGGCTGATAACCAATTTCCACCTGCCCGAAAGCACGCTGATCATGCTAGTATCCGCTTTTGCAGGCTACGAGAACACCATGAATGCCTATAAGATCGCTGTGGAAGAAAAATACAGGTTCTTCTCCTTCGGTGATTCAATGTTCATAGCGCCCGGCGCTAATAACTGACACATAAAATACAGAGCGTATGCACAGTACCATGCATACGCTCTTATCATTCTATAAACCCATATCACAGATCTTTGCCGGATCCGATACAGCACAGCGGCAGTCCGCATTCTCATAAACATGGGATCGCATACGTCGGGTGCCTTTTCTGTTATGATCACCTGCCAAAGATCGCAGTAAAGCATAATCCCAGTATAATGAAGCTGACGACAGCCGTGAGCACACCGAGAGGGATTATCTCCTGCGCCAGCTCTCTGCCGTCCGAAGCGAGGGTCGCCACGTTGTTTTCCATCATCATTCTCGCGGCGGTGATGCTTTCGTCCGCCTTTCGGTCCATATATTCGTTCAGCCGCTGCTTTTCCTCATCCGAAAGAGAGTTCAACGCTTCTCTTCCGCCCATGACGATGGACTGCATATATCTGTCCTCGTCTGTCTGCGCGGGAGTGCCCGCGGGGACGAGTATCTTTACAGAACTGCCCTTCGTTATCAATGCAGAGAAAAGACTGTTGGAACTGATATTGTATGTGCAGCCGTTTTCGGCTTTTACAACAAAGGAATACAATATGCTGTTTGTTAATTTCTTACCGGAAATGTTCTCCACCACAGCGGACATTTTAACGCATGACGCGGTATATCTCCGCTCCGCTTTGATCTTTGATCTCAGTCTGAGTATGAGCACGATATCAAACAGTGAGAGAACACCTAGCAAAACGAACTGATAGCTATCCTCCATCTATTATCTCCTATATCGGATCATTCTGTCTCGTCGTCGAGCCATATACAGTAATAATCGTCATCGTCGTCCCACGGAGTATTGCCCTCGCAGGGTCCTGCGTATTTCAGCTTATCCCCTCTTATGATGAGCGAGCACTGATGTTCAGGCTCCCAAGGGCAGTCCGAAACTATCTCGTAGCCTATCTCATCGGTGCCGTCCTTTGGCGGGTCGATATTAAGGCAGGGTCTTTTCAGGTGGTCAAGAATATCCCCGCCGTTTTCGATGTCATTGACAGCTTTATCGGTATCCTCAGCGATATCCTCGTATATGCCCATAGCCTCCCACTCATCGCGCATATAGTACATGAATTTCACGAGCTTATCGCGGATATCAGCCATAAGAGAAGCATTATCGTTCAGGCTGTTGTAGTGGGCGATACACTTCTCTGCATACCTCACTGCGTTCTCGGTCTCGCTGTATATAGTGATATCCATATCTCCCCGAAACAGCGAGAGCGACGCGAACTTTCCGTTCAGCCAGCCAAGCCCGTCATTAGTGGAAATAAGTTCTTTTATGATACTCATATCTGACCTTTCTGTTTTTTATCCCTGCGCTTTCCCGCAAGGGCTTTCCAGCTCTTCTTATAACAGCTGTATGCGGCTTCAAATTCCACCGCTGCGGGGGTGTAGCCGCCGAAGCATACCTGCTCGAACAATCCTATCTCCCTGCTTATCTCGGCACCGCGAGTCTCGGCAAGGGCGAGTATCTCCAGCGGTGTCATGCCCCGAACGTTCATGCCGCGTTCGGAAGAATTTTCCAGCAGGTGCAGTATTCGAGTGTAAAGCATCAGGGACTTCTTTGCGGGTGACTTGCATATCTTCAGCCTGATGCGGAAAATACACTCGATGAACCTGTCGAGGAATATTACGAACACCAGTATGAACACCACTGCCAGGAACAGGACTATCTTGCTGAAATAATCGATGAATGTCCTTATTACCTCACCCGTGTTATTGTTGTTGTTATTGTTCAGCTGATCCTTGTAATCGGGCACAGTCGGGTCAAAAGTCACCCAACCCGCGCCTGCGATATAGACCTCCACAAATGCATGGGCATGGCTGTCACGCACCACATAAGCACCCTCAGAGTTGCGTTCAAAGGCTGCAAAGCCCTCCACATAACGTGCAGGGATATTAACCGCCCTTGCCATAAGGGTCATGGCGGTGGCGTAGCTGGTACATACGCCTGTTTTGCTGTCAAAGAGGAAGTACTCTATCGACTCATCATCGGGCTCAAATTCAAGATCGTAGATATAGCCCTTCTGTATGAAATAATCCACGATAGCTTCGCACTTCTCATAATCGGTATCGTATCCGTCGGTGATCTCGTGAGCCAGCTGCTCTACCCTTTCGGTAACGCCGCCCTTTTCGGTGTAAAGCTCATACACCTGCGTGATGTTAGAGTACTGCTGCGGGGTTATATCTCCGTTGTTCATGGCTTCGCCCATCATCCTTTGGAAGCTGCCCCATGAAAACGGCAGTTCGCTGACGTGCAGATATTCTGGGCTCTGTTCGGAATAATAGCTGTAGCTTACGCCTATACCGCCGTATCTTGCCGAGTAGTTGTCATAGTAATATACCTCTCCGTGCGGTGTCCTGCGGCAGTAGGTAAGAGACTCCGTGTTCGCCATAAGCGGAGCGGGGATATACGTCGGGCTGTAGGTCGTGCTCTGAATATTGAGCCAGTATTTTGAATCATACTCCTTGTATTTCCCGAAAAGATCCTCCGTCAGACCGTACTTCTCATACCTGCCCGTTTCCGCCAGCTGCTTCATAAGGCGGTAGACGAACAGCGGTGAATTCACCTCACTGTCGGCGGTCTCATCTTCTACATACCATGTCCTGTATTCGCTTTTCTGTAAGAACTGCTCATTCCTGTATATGTCAAAGGACTGTCTGCGGAAGTATATCTCAGGGACATTTTCCGAAGTAGTGACATAAAACAGCACCTCACCCGTAGCATCAGCACCAAATCTGGGTGATGAGACTTCATTGAGGTCATCGTAGGCTGTGGTATTCGCGTTTATATCAAAGCGGAAGATACCCTTGTCGCCTTCAAGCTGTGAGATATAGTTGGGCTTTGGCAGCAGCATCGTCACTGCACCGACAAAGGTCACGAACAGCGCCACAGCTATGGCGTAGGAACGGTTCTTCAATATCAGCTTGTCCTTGAAAGGGCTGTCATCGGTGACCAGCCGCTGATGCACCATCATCGCCAGGAATATGGTCATCATAAAGGTAAGGCTCAGCGTATCGATCTTCTCAGAACGCTTGCCGTATATAACAAAGGGGAACATGGTTATCAGCAGTACGCCGAATATCCTGAATCTGTACAAGGTAAAGTAGTAGAGTATCGATATCATAAAAAAGCCGATACCTTCCATGATGAATATATTATACTCAGTCACTTTACCGACTTCATCGGAGTTCAGGTAGAACCATTCAAAAAAGCTGACCCCCGAATACTGCCAGCCTCTGCCTATCAGCCAGCCTGAAAGCACCATCACCAGCAAGCCGATGAAGCAGTAAATAAAAAACCTCAGTATCCTGCGTGTCTTTATCTTTTCAAAAAACCAGAAGAGGACGCTTTCATACACAACGAAGCCCATTGTGGCTAAAGTTACCAGTGAATCATCATAGTAGGTATTGAATATGACATTCATCACCACCGCGCCCAGCAGCAGCGGCAGAAAATACCTTTGCGGCAAAGCATAGAGCCATTTAAGCAGCTTTTCGTATTTCACTTTCATGGCTCACGCCCCCTTTACGATAATTTTGAAAATTCAAATTCATGGCTCACGGTCCACATATCCGCACGCAGTGCGCTGAGACCGCTGTCCTTAGCAACAACGACAGTTCCATCAAAGCTATCCGCAAGACCTTCAAAGTCTGCCGTCATGCTTCCAGTACATGAGGTGAAGCACATCATCGCCTTGCCCTTTTCGTTGATCTCATGGTCGGGCACACGTCTTTCGGCGGGATAGGGAGTTATGCCCGCAAGTCTCTCCTGCAGGAGAACAACAGTTCCCTCATCGGATATCTCAGCCATCTCCCAGTTGCCCTCAATATAGTAATTGAACTCGCTCTCATAACCCGATCTGACCAGCATGGAAAGCATCGCCAGAGAACCCTCGATGATATTATCCATGATGGAATAGCTCTCATAGTCGATACGATCGGGTATGGGCAGATCCAGCCTGAACACCTGACTGGAAGAAGTTACCTTTTCATCGAGCCTTACCATCAGATCGTCCTTCTTTGAGGACAGCTTCCAGTTGACCCTTTTCAGCGGGTCGCCGGGAACATACTTCCTGTGTTCGTAACCGGGCACGCCTGTGAGTGCGGCTGAGGTCTCATCCGATTCCTCGTCGCTGTCATCAAAGGATATATTCTGCGATACCGACCGCAGAACTTCTGTCTGCGAACCGGTATCGGGTATTCTCGGCAGTATCTTGACTATGCGCTTTTCGGGCAGCTTTTTCATGCGGTGA
>NZ_CAMHRZ010000261.1 GCF_946187255.1 uncultured Ruminococcus sp. | reverse complement strand
ACAACGTGTTCCCCGTTATCAAGTTCATCGACGAGCACATGACCAAGCTGCGCGAACAGGGCGTTGTATGGGGCTACGATCTCCAGTACCTTATGACAGGTCTGCTGAACCAGCACCCCAGGACCGCTATCGCTTTCACCAAGGAAAACAGAAAGGATTATGCGGAGTTCTATAAAGAGATAGTCACTATGGACTAAATCACCTTATTATACTGATCACGAATATTACGGCAAAACAGAGACCGCTTTCAGGATCTACGATCATGGATCCTGTGGGTGGTTTTTGTCATTCTGTTAACGAGCAGGCGATACATACTGCTAAGCGGATATTCTGCGTGGATTTCGCGGAAAATAAGTTGACATTTTATTCATACTTTGGTATAATCATAATGTTGATTATTAATGGGAGACGATGATTTATGTACAAAAAGATATTCCGGCACACAATTGCACTGATGACCTCTGCCGCTATGGCTTTTGCGGGTATCGGGGGCGTGTCGGGCATATTCAGGGCTGCGGCTTATAACTATGACACAATCACCGGTGCCAAAGGTGTCACAGGATACAAAACCACCAGATACAGCAAGGTACTTACGGTCAATGCAGTCAAAGATTTCGGTGCTGACAACACCGGCAGGAGCGATGCCACCACAGCGCTCCAAAAGGCATTCAACTACGCCCGCGACAACGCAGGCATAGGAGTACAGGTCAAGGTAGTGATACCAAAGGGCACCTATTCCGTAAACAGGACGCTTTATGTATACTCGGATACTCATGTTTCCATGAGCGGTGCGGTGCTTCGCAAGGACTACACTCAGGCAGGACCCATGCTGAGGAATGCGCAGCCCAACCGTGTGGGCGGTTTCGATGATGCGAAGAATATAATCATCGAAGGCGGCTGTCTTGACGGCAACGGCAATGACTCAATGGCGGATTTTTCCAACGCCAAATTCGGGCACATGACCAATCTGCTGGTAAAGAATGTAAAGTTCACGGGAGATCTCAACGCCCATCATCTTGAACTGGGAGGCATACGCAATGTAACTGTGGAAAACTGCGATTTCTCTGACTATCGCGGTTTCCGCCTGAAAGAAGCGATACAGTTCGACATGATGAACAGTGAGAACCTTTTCGGCGGCTTTGCACCCTTTGACGACACCACCTGCACCAATGTAATAATAAGGAAAAACAACTTTCACGAGGTAATGCGCGGTATAGGCTCACATTCCTCTACACTGGGCAGCTATTTCACCGATTTTCTTATTGAGGACAACACCTTTACCAACATCACCGACTGCACCATACTCATGCAGAGCTACAAGAACATCACTGTACGCAGGAACACCATGAACAATGTGGGCAGCGGCATCATCGTAAGGAATATGTCCCCCTTTGAGAACAACTCGGGCTATAATCTTCCCGTAGACACCACTGCGGATATCGAAAAAATGCTGGACAACGACCTGAATACCATAATCAGCGGCAACGTGATAAACGCTGCGGCATCGGAAACGCGCTCCACACCTGTGGGGATACAGCTTTTCGGCAAGCTGATAGAGGAAGGCAGCATCCGTTTTGATTATCAGGTGGAGGGTGTCAGAGTTACCGACAATGTGCTGAACATACCCGGAGTATGCATAGTTATGGACGATGTTAACGGCATACAGGTGGATAACAATCAGCTTAACTACACAGGCAGCGAAGAGGGCAGCTACGACCTCATACAGGTGTCAAATTCATCCGACACGCTTTTTGAAGCAAATACCGCCGCTTCTCCGTCGGATGATATAGTATCGCTGAAAAACGGCAGGATATACCTTAAAAATATGACGCTGGACAATTCCTCCGACGGCTGCTGCGGAGTAAGGTCGGGCAGGAACGGTTCGGTATTCAGCTGGGATATGAGCGTGACCACATCGGGCGCGGCTTCAAGCCCTGTGTACGCCGAAAAGAACAGCGGCAATATGGTGATAAGCGGAGGAAGCTATGTATCCTCGGGAGAAGACTCCCCTGCGGCGCTTTCCGAATCGGTCATCGCCATAAATGCAGCCGAACTCAAAGGCGGCAGTTCGGAAGCGGTAAGGGTGGCAAATCCCGGTATGATGTACCTCTACGGCTGTGATGTATCCACCGATATCACCGAAGCGGAGGACGGACTGACGGCTGCTGCGGTACTGTACGGCAATGACCCCTACGGTGCGGACGATAATGTCTCACGGCTTTATGCGGAGGGCGGCACCATGAGTTCTCACGGCGATGTGATATTCACCACCAACTGCAAAAGCGATATAATACTCAATAATGCAAAGCTTTCAAGCGACAGCGGCGTACTTCTGCGCTGTGCCGCCGACCCTACCCGCTGGGGATGGGGACGTACCGGCTGCGGAGGGGCAGTATGCGCTCTCACGCTTATACGCGAGAATACATCGGGCAGCCTTATATGCGACAGTCTGAGCACACTGGATGTGTATCTGACCGACTACTCGGAATACAGCGGCATACCCGAAGAGACCTCATTAGGCGAGCTTTACGGCAGCAGAGGTCATATAACACTTAATATCGAAGCGGGCTCTGCCTGGATTATCGACCGTGACTGCACGATAAGCTCTCTGCACACACAGGGTGAGATCAAGGATATGAACGGTCTCCACGCTGTGATAAAGGACAGTGAGGGCAATATCCTCAGAGACGGCAAAAGCCCCTACACCGTCACGGTGCTGGAGGATTACACTGAGACACCCGTTCGCCATTCGGCAGGCAGCCTTTACAGCTTTGAGGACTTCCGCCTGAACCGCACCGCCCTTGATGCCCCTGTGGAAGAGGACGAGGACGACAGCACCACATCCGTCAAAGGAGATGTGAACGGCAGCGGCACACTGGAGATAGGCGACCTCATCATAGTTGCAAGCTATGTAAAACAGGTCAAGGCATTCCAGAATGCTTCCGCCAAGGCAAAGGCTGATGTTAACAGCGACGGTCTGATAGACGTAAAGGATGTGCTGCTGATAGCGGCTGCAATAAAGGGACTTCGCCCGCTTTAACAGAGAGCGGCATGATAAAGAATTCCAGCGGTATACATTATATATAAGGAGTGAGCTTATGTTTTGTTCAAATTGCGGCAATCAGATGACTGAGGGACAAAATTTCTGCCCTGTATGCGGCAAACGCGCAGATACAGCAGGAGATACCTCCGTTCAGCCTGTGATACCCACAGGACCGCAGGAAACGCAGTCTTTTGCGCCCTATCCCGAAGCTGTCACTGACGGCGGGAGCACGACAACAACGGTCAAAAAGTCTGCTGTACCCCTGACCATTGCCGCTGTGGCAGTGATGGTGATAGCCATTGCCGCAGTGATACTCTTCGCCTTTGGCAGAAACGATGCAAAAAAGATATCGGGCGGATTTACAAAGACCATCAATTCCCCGAGTTTCAGCTGTGACGGCACGCTGATAGTCGATCACGAGAGTGTAAACTTCGGCGGAGAGATATACAGCAAGGATAAGACCAACCTGCTTTACGGCTATGCCAAGGATAACGGAGACACCTACGAGATCAGCTATTACGAAGGCAGGATCGATCTTCGGACGGTCTATGATGACGGCGATACCCTCTATGACCAGATCGATGATGAAGACTTCATCAGGCTGCTGGATCTGCTCTGCAAGCGTGATATCATAGGTGCCGCAAAGGATAACGAGGATATCGACGATGATATCCGCGACTGGTGCAGTAACTATGACGAGATTCCGCAGATACTTCAAAAAATGCTGGACGACTGTTTCGAGAAGAAATGCAAGGTCGATTATTTAAGATCATACAGCAAAGAGGGCAGCACATACACATTCGTGATCGACCTGCCGAAATTTCTGAGAGAAGCAGTCAAGAAATACGGGCTTCAGCTGGATGATGATATCCTTGAAGACCTTGATGAAGAAGATCTCGATGCTGAGCTCACTTTGGAACTGACTATCGAAAAAGGCTATATGACCGAGATCGACGCAGAATACAAGGTGATCTATGACGGTTATGTTACCAGGATCGACGGAAACCTGAGATTTACAAACTTCAACAAGATCGACCCAAAAAAGAGCAAGGCTGCCGAAATCGTAGAATCTGCAAAGGCTGACAGTTCTTCCACAAAGCCCACCAAGTCAAAGATAAAGACCGCCAACGGCAATGCAAAGACTGCCTTCAACGCAGCTGCCGAAGCCAGCGCCGATCTGGAATGTTTAGGAAAGCTGTATGCTAAAGACTGGTATGAGGTAGGTTCCGGCAAGTGGCAGACGATAGGCGAGGTACCCGAAATAACACAGGATGAGGTAAACGATCTTGCATCTGCAAGCGCCTATGTGGACTATAACGTTTCCAAATCATTAGCCGAAATGGATATAAAGGGCAAATTCAAAGTCGTGCCCGGTTACAACGAGAGTTTAAGGGTATACTACCACAGCTCCGACGAAGATATGGCTATGGGCTGCTATCCCGACCCCTCCACAAGTATTGATGAAGCCTGCGTAAATTACGAGAAAGCAATGAACCTGTACAAATAAGCAATGAGCCATAGTATCTGTATCGGATACTATGGCTGTTTTATTGACAATCGCGGGTATATTTGATATAATTACTACAAAGATAAGACTTTGCGGGAGGTGAAGATATGACGCTCTCTTACATTGATGTGATAATGCTTTCATCATCGCAGGAAGAAAAAGTAAGCTCCGATGAAATCAAAATGATATATAAGAAAAGCGGAGAAAAGGCACTTAAAATATTTTTCACCGTATTTTCGGTCATATCATTTACAGGGGGAGTATTAACTGTCATATTTGACAAAGAGTTCCCGCTGTTCTACCTG
>NZ_CAMHRZ010000260.1 GCF_946187255.1 uncultured Ruminococcus sp. | reverse complement strand
GAACCTGCCGTTTACCAGTGAATATAGCGTAGGTGAGCCGGCTGTGACTATATCGACGACCCTGTGCTCAACAACGGCGAGGTATATCTGCCTTACAAGCTGAAACTGCTGAAAGAATTCAAGGATATGCCGGTGCTGACGATTAAGACCAACGGCGGCGATGAGAGCTTTAAGGTCAAGGGATTCTACGAGGATGTGATGATGGGTGCCACGACTATGGGCGACAACCGCTGCATAATCACGGATGAAGATATGGACCGCTTAAAGGCGGAAAATCTGGATCATATCACCGACAATAACATAAAGCTGCTGCTGGTGGACGAGATACAGATAAAGGCGGAGAACGGATTATCTCAGGCTGAGCTTAAAACCACCCTTTGCCGCGAGTCAGCGCTTGTGAGATCTTCAAACTGGACGGTCACGGGGCAGGCTATCGCGGACAGCATAGAGATGTATTCAAATGTGGGCACGCGAACCGTATTCATATTTGTGGTGCTGCTGCTTTCCATGATACTTATAACCATGTACAACAGCATAAGCTCTTCCATAGATATGGAATATACGGAGCTTGGTATACTGAAATCACAGGGCTTCACGATAGGTCAGATAAGGCTGGTGTACGTTTTTCAGTACACTCTCGCGCTGATCGTCGGTTCTGTGCTGGGAATACTTGTCTCGATACCCGCGCTTGCTTACCTCATCGGTATGTGGAAGAACATCACGGGACTGATGACCGAAACGGGTGTATCATTCCTCAAATGCGGAGCGCTTTGCGTGGTGATAATACTTATATGTCTGGTATTTATATGCATCGCCACCTCGAAGATAAACAGGATATCTCCTGTAACTGCCATATCTGGCGGCAGAGGTGATGTGCATTTCGACAGCAGGCTGAACACACGCATCAGACAAAGACCGCTGCCCTTCTTCCTGGCACTGAGACAGCTGAATTCGCACAGAAAAAGCTATATCGGCACGATACTGATAGCCGCGCTGCTGGTATTCTTCATAGTGAGCATAATGATACTTGCAAAGGGACTGGACACAGATAATCTTTTTGACGACATTACGGGTGATATATCACTTTCCGACACGGGCGGACTGAAACTGGACACTGCTGACGATATAGAAACGGAGATAAGAAAGATAGACAGCGGTGCAGAACTTAAAAGCGAAAGCTATCACCGCATGGTGATAAATGACGAGCTCATCGCGGTACACGCCTACCGTTCGGAGAATGACGTGTTCAAACCTATGGAAGGCAGGACACCGAAATACGACAACGAGATCATGATAACCGAGATAGTCTCGGAGGAAACAGGATGCAAGATTGGCGACACACTGACTGTGGCATATCTTGACAATGAGGAAGAATATGTCATCACGGGATATTTCCAGACGGTATGGGAATTCGGCATGGTGTGTATAATAACGCCCGAAGGAATGCAGAGGGTAGGCTTCAACGATATAGCACAGGGCTATGTTGTCCCGTCGGATACCTCAAAGACAGACGAGATACTGGATATGCTGAATGAAAAGTACGAAACTGCGCTTACGGCATCGGAGTACGAGGAAAATGCGACTGTAAAAGTGTACAAAAAAGTGGTCAAAATAATAATGAACTCACTGATTTACGCAATGTACACTGTACTGCTGACATTCGCGCTGGTGATCGTCAGCATGGTCAGCAAGAGGTCGTTCATACGCGAGAGAACAGACATAGGGATATACAAGTCTATGGGCTTTACAGTGAACACGCTGAGGACGCAGTTCTCACTGAGGTTCGCGCTGATATCCCTGATAGGTTCGGGGATGGGATGCATACTTTCGATACTCTTTTCCCGCAAAGTACTGACCTATGTACTTAGGATAGTCGGACTGACGGACTTTACTGTTGATTACTCCCTTACTACATATATCACTCCTGCGGCGATACTCTGTTTATGCTTTTTCATTGCAGCCTACGCTGCATCAAGAAGGATAAAGACCGTAGAAGTGAGAGAGCTGATCACCGAATAACCGTGCAAAGGTTGATGTTACAGACATCAGCCTTTGTATTTTCTTAAATGTGTGTACAATAAAACGAACAATAATGACCCGGACATGAACTGCAAAAAAGCCCATAAAACCACGAAAGACCACTGTAGGATATACCATGATCGTGCGGATGAAATAACGCTTTTGAAAGGCTGTGGGATAAATATTCCCGCTTCGTTCATATCTTTTCCGAAATATGTGGATGTTGAAACAAAGTCCTATAAATTTCAGACCCATATTTTGGGAAAGTGTGAGAAACTGCAAAAAAGCTCTTGACTTTTGTCAAAAAACGTGATAATATGAAACCATCGAAAACAACGACGATGGACAACGGAGTTCAGCAAGGCTCTGCTGTCCATCTTTTATTTTATGTATATTTAGCGGGCAATGGTGTTCAACGGCGAATAGCAATGTCCGCTTTTATTATTTTAGGAGATGGTAATATGAAACTGAAGGACACCGGACTTACCGAAGCTGAGCTAAAGGCAAAGGCAAAGAAGTACATCATTGAGACTTACGAGCGCTTTGACTTTATTGCGGACAGCGCAAAGGGCGTATATATGTACGACGAGAAGGGTACACCGTATCTTGATTTTTATGCGGGTATCGCGGTAAACTCGGTCGGTAACTGCAATGAGCGTGTAGTAAAGGCGGTGCAGGAACAGGCGGGAACTCTGATGCAGGTATTCAATTATCCCTATTCCGTACCGCAGGCACTGCTGGCGGAAAAGGTCTGCACGACGATAGGTATGGATAAGATATTCTACCAGAACAGCGGCACCGAAGCAAACGAAGCTATGATCAAGATGGCGAGAAAATACGGTGTCGAGAAGTACGGTCCCGAACGCTACAACATAGTTACTGCTGCTAATTCTTTTCACGGCAGGACCTTCGGTGCAATGTCGGCAACAGGTCAGCCCGACAACGCTTGCCAGATAGGTTTCGGCGGGATGACACCGGGCTTCACTTATGCGCCCTATAACGATCTGGAGGCATTTAAAGCAGCCTGCACCAAGAACACCATCGCGATCATGATAGAGCCTGTACAGGGCGAGGGCGGAGTAAATCCTGCCACACAGGAGTTCATGACAGGGCTGAGAAAATTCTGCGACGAGAACGATATGCTGCTCCTCCTCGATGAGGTTCAGACAGGCTGGTGCAGAACAGGCAAGTTCATGTCGTTCATGAATTATGGTATCAAGCCCGATATTGTTTCAATGGCAAAGGCACTGGGCGGCGGTATGCCGATAGGCGCTATATGTGCAACGGATGAAGTTGCAAAGGCATTCACCGCAGGTTCACACGGCACTACATTCGGCGGACACCCTGTATGCTGTGCCGCAGCGCTGGCAGCCATCGAAGAAATGGAAGATAAGAACCTGGCTGACAATGCGGCGAAGATGGGGAAATACTTCACAGAGAAGCTGAAAGCACTGCCCCATATCAAGGAAGTTCGCGGACAGGGCTTGCTGGTGGGCGTTGAGTTTGACGGAGTCAAGGCAGTGGATATAAAGCACAAGTGCTTTGACAGAAAGCTGCTGATAACAGCGATAGGCGACAGCGTCATCAGGATGGTCCCTCCGCTCATCATCACCGAAGAGGACTGCGACAAGGCATTTGAGATAATCAAGGCGGCGGTTGAAGAATCCGTCGGATAAAACAGGATCAGGGATCCGCTGAAAGGAATGGTAAATATGAAAATGAATAGATACTTTATGAGATTTGTGAGCATGACATTAGCTGCGGGAATGATCGCTCTGACAGGCTGCGGCAGTTCCGAGAGCAGTGCTCCTTCGGGAGAGAGCACATCGGACAAGAAGGTGCTGAGAGTCGGTATGGAATGTGCGTATGCTCCCTTCAACTGGACACAGGTGACTGAGGATGTACCCGACGGCAGCAAGGCGGTGCCTATCTACGGCAGCAGCGATTATGCTTACGGCTACGATGTTATGGTAGCTCAGAAACTCGCAGATCAGATGGGCATGGATCTGGAGGTACACAAGGTTGAATGGGATTCCATCGGTCTTTCCCTTGATGCAAAGGAATATGACTGCATCATAGCGGGCATGGGCAGGACAGCCGAACGTGAGGCTTCCTACTCCTTCACTGAGCCTTATTACTACCGTGACAACTGCCTTGTGGTGAAGAAGGGTTCGGAATATGAGAGCGTTAAGGGTCTTTCGGATTTTGCGGGCAAGAACGTGACTGTAACGACACAGCTTGGCACAGGCTGGGTACCTCTCCTCGATCAGATACCCGATGCAGAGAAAGGTGCTAACTACGAGACCACCGCAGAGGTATTCATGGCGATCTCAAACGGTGTGGCTGATGTGGCGCTGATAGATCTTCCCACTGCCGAATCCGCACTGCTTACGAATACCGATCTGGTTATAGTTACCCCCGATGAGAACGACGCTTTTGAGGGCGACAAGGAAATGACCAACGTATGTATCGCCACAAGAAAGGACGACACCGCCCTCCGCGATGATATACAGAAGGCAATGGATGACATCGGCTGGAACGACAAGGCAAAGATGGACGAGCTGATGAGCAAGGCGGTAGACTTACAGCCTGCGGCTAACTAAAAAATCAACTTAATGGGTACACCCATGACCTCCCCGTGCCGGCGGGACGTACATTCGTCCCGCCGGCTGTATGTGGGAAATAAAACAGAAGGTTGCGATAATTATGACAAACACACCTACAAGCTCATTTGAATGGGTATGGTTCATAGCGAAGAAATACTCCGACCTGTTCATCCGCGGCACATGGCTGACGCTGGTCGTATCGGTGACAGGCACGATACTTGGCTTTGTGCTGGGATATGTGGTCGGCAT
>NZ_CAMHRZ010000259.1 GCF_946187255.1 uncultured Ruminococcus sp. | reverse complement strand
ACCACACTTCATCAAAAAAGCCTACCCTTGCGGATAGACTTTTGCGACAGACTGAAGCGGTACGCATTTCTGTGTACCGCCTTTTGTATGCTTTTTAGTTTAATCCTCGCTGTCTTCTTCGGCTTCCTTTTCAGCCTTTTCCTTAGCCGCCTTTTCCTCCGACTTCTTTATCTCGTCAGCCATAGTGACAAAGTCGGGCAGCTTGTCCTGAGTTATGGTAAGGTCGTTGTTGTACATGGTTATTAGGTCTTCTTCGGTGTTGTAAGCCTGCGAAAGCCCGCCGTCTTCACCGACAACATAGTTTCCGCCCCACTGCCCTATGTAAGACCAGTATGCGCGTTCATCGGCAATGCTCTGTATCAGCGGCATACTTCCGCACTCGCTCATAGCTATGGGCTTGCCGCCCGCTATGCCCTGTAAATACAGCAGTGTGTTCACCTGACCGTCCTTGCCGCCGCCGTAGATATCGGCAGAAAGCACGTCGCAGTACTCGCCGCCCACGAACCAGTTGGCATTCTGCGCCGACCATACCCACACCAGGTTATGCAGACCGTGATAGTCCGTCATGCGGGTATACATAGTCTTCCACAGCCATAAATAGGCATCGCAGTCGGTGCCCCACCAGTACATACCGTTGGAAGCCTCCTGCAAGGGCCGCCACAGTACGGGTATGCCCTCATCGTGCAGCTTGCCCAGTTCGGCGGAGACCTTGTCTATATCCCTTATCAGCTGTAAACACTCAACGGAGATATCTCCGCTCTCTGCCATATCTGCCAGGGTATCAAGATCCAGCAGTGCCACATCCTCTTTGGTCACAGCCTTTGTTATATCGAAATCCGCGTTCTCCGCGTATACGCTTTCCCTGTCGTCGGGCTTGTTAGGGGAAGCCCAGTTCCACATATACCCTATTACTGCGCCGTTCTCATGCCTGGTCATAGCCTCGCTTATCTCGGAATTAGCCTGATCGGTATTCTCCTCGCCTGTGACGTACATCATATCCCCCAGACGTATGGCGGGATACTTGCCCGTTACACTGTACAGCAGGTCGCTCTCGTAGCTTGTGCCGACGGTATCATTCTGTGCCAGTATCACCTTGCTGCCGAAATTGTCGCAGAGGAATTTATACAGCGCCTTTGCGTTGTATTCGGCGTGCTTGTCCGAAAGCGCCGCACCCTTTGCGGTGAGTTTCAGCTTGCTTATCTCCTCGCTGGCGGTTATCTTCACCTTGTCGATATCTATCCTGCAGCTGCCGGGAATGACAGCCAGCTTGTTCTCGCCCTTTTTCAGCTTGATATTATGGAATATCCTCGCCTCGAACTTGCCCTCTTTAGATACGGAGAACTCGCTGAGCTTTTTGCCGTTGATACTCAGTCCCGCCTCAGCTTCCTCATCGGCAGCCACCGTAAGGACTATATTATAATACTGCTCGCTCGGCACCTCCGCACTTACAGACCAGTCGCCCTCGTCGGTGATGCCTGTAACGTAGCCGTCACCGCTGAAACCCTTGCGGCTCTCGGCACCTGTGGCGGTGCCGCTTATCGCACCCGCTTCCGCTTCGACCGTCAGCTCGAATTCCTCATATTTGAGTTCAGCTGCCTTTATATTGACTTCCTTGAAGCTCTTGACCTCTTCCTCCTCAGTCACTTCTTCGGGGACGGGAGTCACCGTTTCCTCGGCGGTAGTCTCCTCCTCCGTGGTCATATCCTCGTCAGCCGTCACCAGCCCCATATCCACCGAAACATCCGTATTCTCACGGATCTCATTGCCGCAGCCCGAAAGCCCCG
Organism: uncultured Ruminococcus sp.; assembly: GCF_946187255.1. Lineage (GTDB taxonomy): Bacteria > Bacillota > Clostridia > Oscillospirales > Ruminococcaceae > Hominimerdicola. The sequence goes on along the minus strand of NZ_CAMHRZ010000259.1, from coordinate 3,093 downwards.
CTGCCATTACCGCCGCAGTCACGGCAGCTATTATTCTGTACCTCATCTTAATGTATACTTTCCTCTCTTAATGTCAGTGATCCATATATTCGGGAAGCTGCCATCCGCCGGCTTCATCCCATTCAAGCTCCGTATCCTCCAGGCTCATCTCCCATTCACATCCAGGGAGGACTCTCCTGATCTCTGTCAGGCATTCAAGCCAGTAAAGCAGGATCTCATAGACGTTCTCATCCCCCGCAGGAAGAGCCGTTGAGCCTTGAAGCACCGTATCCTTCATATCGAAGGGGGCGCTGTACAGGCAGAGATCCTCATACTTTTCACCGAAGGGATACTCAGCCGACGCTCTATCAACGACAGCCTTTAAAGCCGCATCCTCTTCACTGCTCAAAGCATGATCTCTCGAAGCCCTGTAATATATAGATACTGACATCGCAATACTCCTTATTATACTATATCAAACAACATTGAAATTGCTGACTAACGAACTTCGCAAAGTGCAATTTCTGATGTCGTTTATTATATAACAAATGTTATCTCTGTTCTGCCGCTTGCTGCAAACTCAATGCAGTCACCGCAGACCGTGTACTCAGCGCCCACGCTCTGCACCTTGCAGCCCGAGGGTATGACCAGCCTGCATTTTTCGCCTTTTTGCGACTCTATCACGCATCTGACGGGCTTGCAGTCCCGCCATTCGCAGTCCACCTTAAAGCCGCCCCTTGCGCACAGCCCTTTGAAGCTGCCGTTTTTCCAGTCGGGACTGACTGCGGGCAGCAGCTGTATCTCACCGTTCTGACTTTGCAGCAGCGCCTCCGCTATACCTGCCGCCGCACCGAAATTTCCGTCTATCTGGAAAGGCGGGTGCATATCGAACAGGTTGTCCGAAGTGGAATTTGCAAGCAGCGCCGCGATATTCTCTCTGACCCTGCCGCCGTCATGCAGCCTTGCCCAGTGATTTATTATCCATGCCCTTGACCAGCCCGTGTGACCGCCCCCGTGAGACAGTCTGCGCTCTATGGTAGCCCTTGCCGCCTTTGCAAGTTCGGGGGTGTGCCTTACGGATATCATATCCGCAGGATAAAGGGCATACAGCTGACTGATATGCCTGTGACCCGGTTCGGCTTCGTCGTAGTCCACAGCCCATTCCATTATCTGCCCGTACTTCCCTATCTCGGGACGCGGCAGTTTTTCACGCATAGCTTTCAGCTTTTCACCGAACTCTCTGTCGGTGTCGAGAACCTCACCCGCTTCGATAACCGCCGTGAACAGCTGATATATTATCTGGCTGTCCATCGAGGGTCCCATGCAAACCGAGCCCTTTGCGCTGCTTGCAGTGATATAGGTATTCTCGGGAGATACCGACGGGCTTGTGACCAGCCGTCCCCTGCCGTCGTCTGTCAGGAAATCCATAAAAAACCTGGCGGCTTCTTTCAGCGTATCGTACTTTTGCGCAAGGAAGTCCTTATCCCTTGTAAAGAGCCAGTGCTCCCATATATGTGTACACAGCCACGCTGCGCCTGTCGTCCACTGGGTGCCGGGTATCCAGATATCCTGCGGAGCGGTATCGCCCCATATATCGGTATTGTGGTGGCAGACAAATCCGCCGCAGCCGTACATCTCACGCGCCGTCACCCGACCGTTGGGGCGCATACGCTCGATATGGTCGAACAGCGGTATATGCAGGTCGCCCAGCCCTGTGGTCTCGGCGCACCAGTAATTCATTTCCGTATTGATATTCACCGTAAAACGGCTGCCCCAAGCGGGCCACATATCCTTGTTCCATATTCCCTGCAAATTAAGGGGCAGGGTGCCCTCACGGCTGCCTGCTATCATCAGGTATCTGCCGAAATCGAAATACAAACTCACCAGCCCGTTATCGACCTTGCCCGCCTTTACAGCGGCAAGCCTTTCATCGGTGGGGAGAGTTATATCCGCATTGTCCTCAAAGGCTATCTGCGCCCTGTCAAAGTAACTGCGGTAGTCCTCGGTATGCTCTTTGAGCAGTTCATCAAAAGACTTTTCGGCAGCGGTCATAACATCCAGCTCGGCGGCTTTTTTGTAATCAGCCGCGCGGAAATCCGTCTGCGCACCCAGAATGACGGTAACGCTGTCACAGTCCTCGGTGAGTATCCTGCTGCCGTATCTGTATACCTTTCCGCCCCTGCCGATGACCCTTATGTACGCCGCAAAGCGAATGCCGTCCTCCGAGCCGCAGCCGCCGTAATAGAGTATATCCGTATCATTCACGGGGCTGTTGCCGTCGAAATAATCATCTCTGCCGTCGATACTCACCGCCACCGATACACTGCCCGCCTTGTCCGCCGAGATATCAACGGCAAGCACCTGTGCGGGCTCGGAGCATATAACGCGCCTTGTATATCGTATGTCACCGATAATATACTGTGTTTCGCACACAGCTGTTTCCAGGTCGAGACTGCGGTATAGGTACTCGCAGGTGTCCTCTTTATAATGGTGTATCGTAAGGTCGCCCAGAGGCATATAGTGCCGCCCGTTGACGGGGGTGCCGCAGAAGGCTTCCGAGACTATCTTCTCGGCTTCGGCTATCTTTTCCTCACGCAGCAGCTTTCTCACTCTTTCAAGGTTCGGCAGTGCTGAGGGGTTATTGCGCTTCCTGTATCCGCCCGACCACACCGAATCCTCATTCAGCTGTATCTTCTCGCACAACGGCTGCCCGAAGCACATACCGCCTATCCTGCCGTTGCCCACAGGCAGCGCCACATTCCAGTCCTCCGCAGGGCTTTTGAACCATATCCGTTTATTATCCATAACACACCGCCTTTTTCGGACATATATACTATTATATCATATTTCAGGATAAAAGTAAAGGCATATTTTAATTCACAATTCATAATTCATAATTCATAATTATTGGCAGGGGCGGGAGCTGTATTCATTGCATCTTCGTTTGGGTATGAAAAAACCGCCTAACTGAGTTAAGCGGTCAGCCTATTATTCTTCACTTTCTGTAAGCGGAATACCATATTTGGTCAATGTCTTTATAGCCGAATAAGCATTATGACGTTTCATCTCGACCGTTCCATCGAGTTTCAATTCTTGAATCTCTTTTTTGGTATA
>NZ_CAMHRZ010000258.1 GCF_946187255.1 uncultured Ruminococcus sp. | reverse complement strand
CTTGCGGAGAGCTCGAGAGGCAGAGCCTCTCGGTCAAGGCACAAAAGCGACGCGGCAACCGTGTATTATTAGCACAGCAATCTTACGCCCAAATAAAGCGCGGCAATCACCAACATCGGAGCGTGGACAAAACAAACGTCCACGCCCTTACTTTCTGCGGAAATACATTGCCGCGCGTCCACTAGCTCAACGGCGTTAGCTCGTTGAGCGGTCGTCCCTCACTCACTTGTGATAAAAGCAGGAGTACCCGCGATAGGGTGAACGACAGGAGTTTCCACCCTTGTAAACCAAACAAAAGTCTCCGCAGTACCCAAGCTAGATCATCATTTGCAGTAAAGCAAAAGGGTCATGCCGCTGTGCATGACCCTTTGTTCGTGCTTATTTGACTGTGATATACGGTGTCCAGTAGGAACGGTCGTATATATCGGTGAACTTGTATGTCACTCTGGCTTCATCATTGCCTATATCGGTGTCGCATATATTCAGAGCGCCGTTTACGGTCACGGTCTCGCCGAGAGTATAGCTGTCCTGATATACGCCGTCGTAGCTGTAGTAATCGCAGAGGAAGTCTATCTTGTCGCCGTCTTTCAGCTCGATCTCGCCCTTTGCAACGGTGTCGGTCTCGCCGCCCTTGTAGGCATCGGTGGCACCCACCACTTCGCCGTCGGGGTTCTCATCGGTGAAATTCAGTATAAGATCGACTCTGCTGCCGTTGAGCAGTGCGGGAACATATCCCACGATAGTATAATCATCGCCGTTCTCAACGGTGTCGGTGTGGTAGTAAGCCACTGTCTGACCATCGATGGAAAGCCATGTCTTGTCGGTATCTGCCACCAGCTTGCCGTCCTCGAAGCTGTACATATTGTCAAGACCCATATCGATGTAGCCGCTGCCGTCATCGTAGAATATATTCAGGTCGAGGGACTGGACCAGCTCCCACTGGTTCTCGGGGAGCTCCATAGTGTACTTGCCGTCCTTTTCCTCCCATACCAGATTGTTTACATCGAAGTAATTCATGGAAAGGTACTCAGCCGCAGTATCATCGGATATGGTATCCTCATTCATGAAATCGGTGTTCGCACGGTCAAGTCCGTCAATGCTCTTGCCCGAACCGCCCAGGAATGCGCCCAGCAGTTCACCGATAACTTCCGCATTGCCGCTTGAACCGCTGCTGCCGCTGCCGAACAGTGAACCGAAGGGCGAGCCTGTGCCGCCCGCAGCTATCTGACCGCTGGTCTCCAGCTTTGCGAACTGTCTTATGCATTTGCTGTATTCTTCGCCCATGCCCAGTGCGCTGTAGGTATTGCAGGCGGTATCCACATAGGAAGTCCTCTTGTAGGGGAAGTATATGGACACGCCGTAGGCATTGGTCATGCTGGCGGAAGTGCGGTTGTACTTTACAGCGCCTTTTAGTGCGCCGCTGAGGGTCTTGCCCTCGGGGGTGCCCACCTTTTCAGCCAGATCCACAAGATCCACCTGATCTATCTTGGAGCTTTTTGCAAACTCTCTGGTATTGTTTCTCGCGGAAGATACCGACTTGTAGTCATTGGCGGTTATCTTGTCGCTCACAGAGGTAGCGAACGCCGAAAGGTTCTTCGGTACTGTATTCGAGAACTCCGCCAGATCTATGACGGACAGTGTGGTCTGTGAACTGGGGCATTTCTTGCCGCAGGCTGCCACGAAATCGTCAACGATGTTCTTGCCTATCTCTATGGTGGACATGGAGGTATCCTCACCCAGTTTGGTGAGCCAGTTGGTGTAATACCAGCCTATACCCGGCTCTGTTTCCTCGGAGGCGATGAGGTAATCCGCGTGTTCGTTGAGCATCAGTGCAGTCTCGGCAGTTGCCATAAGGCAGGCATCGAAGCCCACGAAATCAAATTTAACGCCGCCGTCGGTCAGTGCCTTGTTTATGCCTGTCAGTCCCATTGAACCTGCGGACTGGTTCTTCTCGTCGTAGCCGAATCCGCTGACAGATCCGCCGCCGTGATCCCAGAGTATCAGCTCGTTGCGGTTTGCGGGGAAATTGGCATTGCAGTACTTTATAAAGGATGACAGTGTTTTAGGGTCTGTCATGGGCTTGCTGCCGTCGTCCTTTTCGAGGACTTTCAGCCCGCCGTCCTTCACCTGGTATATCTGGTTGGACTTGCTGCTTATACCCTTTGTTTTCCAGGATTTGCATCCGCCGGTATACACGATGATATTCACGTTGTCGCCGTACTTTGCGGCTGCCATCTCCGAAAGGTCTGAGGATGCCATGCCGTACTTGCTTTCAAGGTCGGTGCCGCACATATATATCATCATGGTGACGGTATCCTGTCCGCCGCCCTTTATCACGGTGCGCTTCTCGCGGGAGCCTGCCGCTACGGTGGTATCCAGTTCGGTGCCGTTTGACGCGGTATAGCCTGTGGTATCCACAGCCTCAAAGCCCGAAGGCGCTGTGCCGCCGCCTGTATTTCCCGAAGTGCCGCTGCTGCTGCCGCCCTTGCCGCCTGTCAGCAGATTGAATATGACTATCGCGATGACTATCAGCAGAGTTCCTCCGCCGCCCGCAGCCGCACGGCTTATTCCGCCGCCCGATGAGCTTCCTCCGCCGCTGCCCGAACCTACGGGACCGCCGCCCACACCGCTTCCGCGCCTGTAGGTGCCGCCGCCCCCCGACTGATAGTTCTTTTGTCTCGCACGGGGACGATTATTGTTATCCATTCTACATTACCTCCCGTTAATGATGTGCAATATATGCATACACATTCATTTTACACGAAAATACCGCCGTTGTCAAGGAATTTATCACAGCACTTTTCAGCCGTCATAATAATACCGCCCTGTCCGTGAAGACAAGGCGGTAAATATCATACTATACTGTCCAGCGGTTTGTCCGCCAGTATCTTCCTGCCGTTTTCTTCGGCATATTCGGCAAAATCATCGAACTTCCTGTTTTTGGTAATGACAGCGTAGCCTTTGTCCACAGTCACATCACCTCTGTCGATGCGGTGATAATCCGAACCCAGCACCTGCACATATCCGTGTTCTATCAGCTTCATACAGCGGCGCTTTGAGGTAAAGCTCATAAGCGATTTTGCGTTTATCTGACCCAACACATCAAGGCGCATCAGCTGTTCCAGCCTTTTCATGGAGGTGAAATTCAGGTACCTTTCGATGTGCGCTATCAGCAGCTTTACATCGCCCCTGTCTGCCATTTCAGCCACACCGCTTATTATCTTGTCGTCAAGATCGGTGTAGGGCATCTCCAGCAACAGCCATGAGGTCCCCTCTATACACAGGTCGGGCAGCTGTTTATACCTTACCAGCGAATGATCGTAAAGCACCTCCGCACCGAAGCCCAGCTCAGGGTGTTCCTTTTTCAGCATCGGCTCCAGTTTCTCATAGGCTGCGCGGCGCTTTTCGAGAAATCTGTCCACCGACTGCTCGGTGCAGTAGAAATGCGGGGTGGCTATCAGCTTGTCAACGCCGCCCTCCGCCATTTTATCGAGTATCTGTACAGACTCCTCCACACTGCGGGAGCCATCGTCTATCTGCGGAAGAAAGTGCGAGTGAAAATCGATAAGCATCATTTAACTCCTAACTATCGGCAAACGCCGTAGAATACAAGGGATATTATATCACAATCGGGCACAAATGTAAATATGTGTTTGGTAACAATTTGACGATGGTTTCTAAAAAAACTATGTATCTTTCTTCCTCAGTTCATCCGCTATCTCCGACAACTTTTGCAGACGGTGGTTCGCCCCCGAGCGGGATATGGGCGGCACCATTTCGGCACCCAGCTGTTTGAGGTTGTAATCTGGATTTTCCAGCCGCAGCTCCGCTATCTCCCTCAGCTGGTCGGGCAGTGAGGACAGCCCCAGTTTACGGTCTATCAGCTCTATATCAGCCACCTGCCGCTCAGAGGCTTTCAGTGTCTTGTCGATATTGGCGTTATCGCAGTTCATGGCGCGGTTTATCTTGTTGCGCACATCCTTTTCCATCTTCACGTTCATAAGCTCTATGGAACACATGGTCGCACCCATGAGGGTCAGCATATCTATGATATTTTCCGACTCCTTGATATACATTATCTGCGCACCCTTGCGCTCAACGTGCTTGGGCAGTATCCCGTGACGCTCTATCAGCAAAAGCCCGAAGTCGTTGCAGAGGTCAAGAGTGGGCATGACCAGTTCCATGTGGTACTTCTTGCAGGGGTCGTTCACCGAGCCGCAGGCAAGGAATATGCCCGCCGCCAGCTGCGGGAAGAACTTCTCCTTCGGCAGATAGTCCTCTGTCAGCCGCCTGCTTTCGTCCATGCCGAAATAGTCAAGCAGGTATATCCTCTGTTCCTTGTCGGGCACTGTAAGGCTGTACAGCGTGACACCGCTTTTGCGTTCGGCTTCACCGATGCCGACGGCTTCGCTGTCTTTGAGTATGCGGCAGACATTTCGCACGAAGAAATCCTTGACCGACGTATTCTCTGTAAGAAACAGTATCTCCCTGTCACTCAGCTCATTGCAGCAGCAAAGCATCCCCATCAGGCAGGCATCCGCCTTCTGAGAGGTATTTATCTTTTCGATTATCTCAGCCTTGACCCTGTAAGAAAACGACATTTCGTCCACACGCATCATCTCCCGAACAAGATTATAACATATTTCACGCAAAAAGTAAAGCCGCCGTAAATGACTGCATATTTGCCGGTATTCCGCTTTAGTGTACTAATTATTCGCAATTCCCGCAAATTCCCGCAAGGCACCTTACGAAACACAAAATCCCGAAAATACGCGGTTTTGACCCTGTTTTTGTAAATTTCGCAATTCTCACAGGGGTTTTGGGGAAAACAAAATAACATAGAATAAATGGTATAATATGGTAAATTAAACAAATATTAT
>NZ_CAMHRZ010000257.1 GCF_946187255.1 uncultured Ruminococcus sp. | reverse complement strand
CATTGCCGCGCGTCTACCAGCGAGGACAGCGAAGCGTCTCCGAGCGGTCGTTCATCACTCCAAAACGATAAAAGCAGGAGCCGGCGTGATAGGGTCAACGGCAGGATTTCCCGCCACAAAACCATACTATCAGCCTTTGTTGTTTTCTCGTTACGGACTGCGGGATTGTCGCCACTCGTTCCTCGTGTCGAGAGATCAACGAGCTTACGCCGCTGATCTCAGCGCGGGCGGTGTATCACGCGGGAAGTTTGTGGGGGTATCGGGCTTTTGCAGACGCGGTTTGTTTGTGACCGCCCGCGCTTATTAGGACGGAAGCTTGTGTTCTTATCGAACGTTAGATTGTTTTGCTCTTATTGTTTGCTGTGCATTTTGGTTTCGCACTTCGGTGATTGAGGGACTCCGCCCCTCAAACTCCCTGCAAGCCTGCTAGCGCGAGGCTTGACCGCGCGCTTTGATTCACGGCTGACTTTGCTTGTGACCCTGCTTTGTTTCCGCGAACCCCGAACTCTGTGAAAAATTTCACGCAAGCATTGACAATACAAAGCTATTGTTGTATAATTGATTATGTAAGTCTATTATCTTTATTCTTATTTATAAAGGAGTTTTTAAAATGAAGAAATCTGTAAGAAAAGCTATCATCGCAGGTAACTGGAAAATGAACAAGACCCGCCCCGAAGCTAAGGAGCTGCTGGAGGCTATCAAGCCCCTCGTTGCTAATGCAGAGGGTAACGTTGAGGTCATCGCTTGCGTGCCCTTTACCAACCTGGAGACAGCTGTGAATACCACCGCAGGCTCTAACGTTAAGGTAGGTGCCGAGAACGTTCACTTCGAGAAGAGCGGCGCTTTCACAGGCGAGATCTCCGCTGATATGCTCGTTGAACTGGGCGTTGAGTACGTTGTTATCGGTCACTCCGAGAGAAGACAGTACTTCGGCGAGACAGACGAGACAGTTAACAAGAGAACAAAGGCTGCTCTGGCTGCAGGTCTGAAGCCCATCGTTTGCGTAGGCGAGCTGCTGTGGGAGCGTGAGTGCAACATCACTGAGGAAGTTATCGCAAGACAGATCAAGCTGGACCTGTTCGATGTATCTGCTGAGGACGTTAAGAAGACTGTTATCGCTTATGAGCCTGTATGGGCTATCGGCACCGGCAAGACTGCTACAGCTGACCAGGCTGAGGAAGTTTGCGCTTTCATCAGAGCTACACTGGCTAAGCTGTATGACGATGCTACCGCACAGGCTGTTACTATCCAGTACGGCGGTTCCATGAATGCAGGCAACGCTGCTGAGCTGCTCTCCAAGGAGAACGTAGACGGCGGTCTGATCGGCGGCGCTTCCCTGAAGGCTGCTGATTTCAACACCATCGTTCAGGCTGCGGTTAACGGCTGATTTATAAGGATAAATACTTTTCTGAAAGCGGGAGCATCTCTCCCGCTTCGGAAATGATCGGGGTAGATACGATGCATACAGATAAGATCAAGGCACTGTCTTTGCTGACGGCGGTGATAATGTCAGTAACGGCTGCGGGCTGCGGTGCTGTCGAAAAGGGCGATGCGGGCAATGAAAAGCCTGTGACGGAAGCTGAAACAACAGCCGCATCGACAGCCGAAGAGAAGTCTGAGGCGGATGTGACGACAACGACCGTCAGAGAGGACGAGAGCAGCAAGTCAGAAGAAACTGATACGGCTTCTGAAAAAAGCGGAGGATCGTCAGCTGCATCAAGCGCTGCGGAGACTGAAAAGCCCAAAGAAACCACCGAAGCAACGACCGCGAAAAAGGAAGAACCCGCTGCGACCGAAAGCAAGTGGACTGTCGGTGAATGCACACTGACTATCCCCGCAGGGTGGAGCGGACGGTATGTTACCGACGGCAACAGTATATACTGCAAAAAGTGCTATGATGCCGAGAACGGCAGCGGTATGATCTTCTCGGTGATAGAGAGCAGTGATGCACCGAATTACCCCAACGCATTCCTGCTTGGTATAGGCAGCAGCGGAAATTATTACTACGGTATCAAGGCAACGGGCGCGACCTTTGATGTATCGGACAGCGCATTGCTGGAGGAGTATAATTCGCTTTCTGCTGAGACTGACAGCATTATGTATACGGCATATACTCCGAGAGCAAATGGTCATACACCGTTTGATGTGTCGAATTATTCGGCTTATGACCCTGAGGGTGAAGCGTCGGGTCTGTGGATAAATGATCCATACAGCGGCGCACAGGTGAGCCCTAGCATAATAATCGATAATGACCGCGATCAGGTCTATTATTACGGTTATGCCGCACTTGACGATCATATTATAGGTGATGTCGTATGGAACACAGCTGCCGAGCCTGCCATACAAGGAAATCTGATCGATAGAGGACTGCTGTTCATAAACGGCAGTGTATATACCTTTGACATATACAGCAGCGCTCCCAGAGGGATATCATTCAGCTGTGTTATGGGCAGCGGCAGTGACCTTGACGGGAAGTCGTTCATGTTCGAGAAGGATTACGATGCTCTGTATACTATATGGTAGCAGAATATAATTGGGAAAAAATGGGTTATTATACTTGCACATAAATTTTTATTTATGAGGTGTATCGATAATGAAACGAAGCAGATTGCTCCGAAGACTGATGACGCTTTCGATATTTTCGGAAGTGCTGTATATGCTGTTTGTAACAGTATTATTCATATTCCGCCCGAAATTTTACACCAAAGCACTGATCTCGGGCTTTGATCTGAACATCAGCGAACTTCCCGTCAATAATCCCGATATGACACTGACGATAGTGCTGTACGGAGGGATAATCCTGTTTTTCATACTTTGGTTTCTGCTGAAAATTATGATGGACAAGGATATCGACCCGATGTTTCTTGGGGTCATAATATTTCTTCTGCTGCCTGTCAGCACGGTGGTATACCGCTTTATGTATACAAAGGTGCTGGCTGAGGTTTCAATAAAGGCAGGCACACAGATCGCGGCATTCACAAATGCACATTTTCAGATAATGAGGTACGCAGGCTGGGCTAATCTCGGCGCGTACATATTCATGCTGATGGGCTATGCTGTTTGCAGACAGAGGTTTGCAGATCTTGACTGACAGAGTATGCCGCCCGTAAGTATGGGCGGTTTGATAAACACATAATAGAAAGGACGTATTTAGTATGTCTAACAAAAAAGTTGTACTTGTTGTAATGGATGGTATCGGTATCTCCGTTACACATCTCGGTGACGCTGTTACCGAAGCAAACACTCCTACTCTTGACAGACTGAGAAAGGAGTGCCCCTACACCACACTGAAGGCTCATGGCAGCGCAGTTGGTCTGCCTACCGATGATGATATGGGCAATTCAGAGGTTGGTCACAATGCACTGGGCTGCGGTCAGATCTATTCTCAGGGCGCAAAGCTGGTAAACGAGTCCATCGAGAGCGGCAAGATGTTCGCTTCCGCTACCTGGACCGAACTGCTGGACAACGTAAAGGCTAAGAGCAGCACACTGCATTTCATCGGTCTGCTGTCGGACGGCAACGTTCATTCCAACATATCTCACCTGAAGAAGATGATCGCTAAGGCTAAGGAGCAGGGCGCTGCTAAGGTAAGAGTACACGTTCTGCTGGACGGCAGAGATGTTCCCGCAACAAGCGCACCTATATATATCGAGGATCTTGAAAAGTGCATGGCTGAGCTGAACGATGCTTCCTTCGATGCAAGGATCGCTTCGGGCGGCGGCAGAATGAAGGTAACTATGGACAGATACCAGGCTGACTGGGATATGGTCAAGCTGGGCTGGGAGACTCACGTTAAGGGCGAGGGCAGACAGTTCGCAAACGCTCTTGAAGCTGTTGAGACACTGAGAAACGAGACAGGCGCTATCGACCAGGATCTGCCTGCATTCGTTATCGCAGAGAACGGCGCACCCGTTGGCAAGATAGTTGACGGCGACAGCGTTATACTCTTCAACTTCAGAGGCGACAGAGCTATCGAGCTTTCTATGGCATTCGACGGCGGCGATGAGTTCACCTACTTCGACAGAGGTGCAAAGCCCGACGTTATCTATGCCGGTATGCTGGAATACGACGGCGACCTCCACATCCCCAACAAGTACCTGGTAAATCCTCCCGAGATAAAGGATACCATGAGCGAGGTGCTGGAGAATGCAGGTCTGAAGTCCTATGCAGTATCCGAGACACAGAAGTACGGTCACGTTACATACTTCTGGAACGGCAACAGAAGCGAGAAGTTCGCATCCGAGGAATGGAAGGAGATACCCTCCGACAAGGTATCCTTCGACCAGAGACCCTGGATGAAGTCCGCTGAGATAACCGATGATCTGATCGAAGCTATCAAGAGCGAGAAGTACGACTTCATCAGATGCAACTTCCCCAACGGCGACATGGTAGGTCACACAGGTTCTATGGATGCCACCATCATCGGTGTTGAGTCTGTTGATCTGGGTCTGACAAGACTGCTGAAGGTTGCTGAGGAATACGGCTACACCGTACTCATCACCGCAGATCACGGCAATGCTGACGAGATGCTGGAGAAGAACAAGAAGGGCGAGATCAGTGTAAGAACTGCACACTCTCTGAACAGAGTACCTTTCTACATCGTAAGCAAGGACAAGTATGAGATCAAGGATGCTGACAGCGAGAAGTACGGTCTGGCGAACGTTGCGCCTACTGTACTGAAGATATTCGGTATCGAAGCTCCTGCTTGCTGGGAAGAGTCGATGATATAACAGGATAAAGTGAACGGGCGGTGGATGAATCCACTGCCCGTTTTTTGTGTATTGGGGGGCTGAATTGCGCGTTCGCGGCAGCAAACAAGCGCCCACAACAAACTAAGCCGCGAACCGAGCTTTGGGTCAAGCCTTTCGCGAAAGGCTTGCGG
>NZ_CAMHRZ010000256.1 GCF_946187255.1 uncultured Ruminococcus sp. | reverse complement strand
CACCGCTGAAACACCGAAAACAGCGGGGCGAGCGAAGCACGTTGTCTTTGCTGAGGCGATGACAAAATGATAATTGCATTGCTGTCTATAATATATATAATATAAATATCGAAAATGAAATCAAAAATTATTCTACAAACAGCAAAGATGTATTGTGGTTTAATATTATTGTATTGTTGCTGATGTACGGGGAGCGTATATACCCGTCAGAAGATAAAAACTCGGAGGGATACGGATATGAACAGTATCGTTTACGCGGGCAGAAATACGGCGGTTTTTACCTGCAAGCATCATTCCCATGAGGAATGGGAGATGGTATACTGTACGGAGGGGCAGGGAAGATTTGAGTTTGAGGGGCATACACTGCATTACAGTGCAGGTGAACTGGTGATGATACCGCCCCGTGTGCTTCATACGAATATATGCAGTGAGGACTACGCTGATATACATATCGGTATCGACGATATAGCCATAAATCTCCGGGAGCCGACGGTGATATCCGACGATGAGGAGCGGCATATCATGGGCACGTTCACGGATGCCTGTTATTTCTTCAACAGCGATATGGACGGCAGACAGCTGATAGTATCGGCATTCGGGGACCTTATAGTGAATTATGTGATAGCTTTCCGCGATACCAAGCCTCTGCGGGATGTGGTTAATGAAATAAAGAGCAATATCATGCAGAACTATACCGACTGTGATTATGAGCTTGATACCTATCTCCATACCATACCTTTCAGCTATGACTATCTGCGCAAGCTGTTCAAGCGTGAGATGGGCATGACCCCTCACAGCTATCTGACAAATCTGCGCATACAGCGGGCTGAAAAGCTGCTGTGTTCATCGGGGACATCCGAGCAGAGCATAGCTGAGATAGCGTATATATGCGGCTATTCGGATTCGCTTTACTTCTCGCGGGTATTCAAGAAGAATTACGGCTGTTCACCCAAGTATTACGCTGCGATGCACTGCAGGGCGGCGGGCGCGTGAAAGCAATACTGATAATAAGCGGAAATACTGTCCTCTGCGGGTAATCAACTCGCAGGGGGCGATTTGTTTTCCGATACATGAAAGAAGCGTCCCGCTGTACTGCGGAACGCCCCTCTCACTGATGGATATAGATATTTGGGAAGTATGTATTTATTGCCGTCTGTGCGGAGATCAGCTTACGGTAACGTAGAAGGATCTCTTGAATACGTCTGCGCTCACCCATTCTCCGTTGACCTTAGCCAGCACTACCAGTCTGTAAGTGCCGTTAGCCACCTGCGGGGATGTCCATGTGGTGATGCTGCCGTCCACCTGCTTCTTAACTACCCATTTGTTTGCCTGGAATACGCCTACGCCGTACTTCTCAGCGCCGGGTACAGCTGTCCACTTAAAGCCTATCTTGTGATCCTTCACCTGTGTTTTTACAGAGGGATACAGATCTGCGGTGACAGGATCGGAACCCTGTGAAGATGAGTCGTCAGGCTTGGAGGAGTCATCTGTCTTTGAGGAAGTATCGTTGGAAGAAGTATAAGCCATGTAGAACAGGCTGGCAACATCTGCTTTGGTAAGAGTGTGGGTGCCTGCGGAAACGTCTGCGGTAATTACGCCATTCGATGCTGTCAGCTTGTTTCCGTCCAGCTTTATGTTGCCTGTGCTTTCAACGAACACGAGTGTCAGCTTGCCCGAAGCGGGTGCATTGAAGCTGATGTTGGTAGCGCTTTCCATTTTCAGGCACTGGGTGAGGGTCATTCCGTTGTAGTTTACGGTGCCCTTAGAGGTGGAAAGATTGCCTGTTATGGAGAAGAAGCTGTCGGATGTGCCGTCCTTGGTGAAGTTATGTACATACGAGCCGGAAGATACAGGTGCCTGCGAACTGGAATCATCGGGCTTAGAGCTGCTTGAAGAATCAGGCTTGGAACTTGAATCATCGGGCTTGGAACTTGAATCATCAGGCTGAGTAACGGTGGAATCAGAGAAGCCCGAACCGATAGCCACGATAGAATCCTTGTAGGATTTCAGCGCCGATTTAAGACCCGTATTCACAGTATAGCTCTCGTCATCAACGGAGTTGTTGAAGGTCCACTTGAAGTCGCCGCCCTGTACTCTGCCTGCGTTTGCCTTTACGGTCTCAGCGGCAGCCTCGGGGGACTGGGCGCTGTAATTGTACATAACGCTTGAAGTCTCGAAGTTGTTGTAGGTGCTGCCGCCCTGTTTTGCCTTTACATAGGAGGGTACCTTTTCGGTGGCACTGCTTGCTTCATAGGCATCGAACTCGGTGGAGTTCTGCTGGTAGGTAACATAGCCCTTGGTCTTGTCACCTGTTACTTTATTGTTGTAGGACTTTATGATACCGCCGTTCTCGCCTGAGAATGTGCCGCCTGTCTTGCTGTCGGAACCCTGCATGGATATCAGCATGGGGTACTTGCAGTTGCGGAAGTAGTTGTTCTCAACGAATGCGGAACCGCCCAATGTCATGCCGACACCGTACTTTGCATTGCCGTCGAAGAAGTTATTGTAGATATGTACGGTGCAGGTGCGTATTCTGGGGTGACGGGAATCGGAATGGTCGTACCAGTTGTGGTGATAGGTTATATAGTTGCTGGTAGTCTCGGACTTCATGCCCTGGAGGTTGCACTTGCCGTTATCCCAGAAATGGTTGTAGGAATGGGTGATATAAGTAGAGGTCTTGGTATCCAGTGCGCCGTCGCCCTTTACCTGGTCGGCATCGGAACCCGCATCGCCGTAGAACATATCGCAGTGATGTACCCATACATGGTCATTCTTCTGCTGCAAGCCCACGTTATCGCCCTCAGAGCTGTTGCAGTTCATGAAGCCGAGGTTCCTTATCTCGACATTCGATGAATTCTTTACAACTATACCAAATCCGTTGCAGGTAGCATCCTTGCCTATGCCCTCGATCGTCAGACCGCAGGTGATGGTATCAACATACATGTCGCCGCTGGGCATATTTGCGGGGTCAGTGATGTTGCCAATAAAGCGTATACATACAGGACCTGCTTTTGAATTGCTCTTGAGGTTTGTGAGTATGTTCTGCAGACCTGTTACGGTGGTGGTATTGCCCTTCTTGTCGGGGAGGGATACTGTTACGGAATCCTTGGTGGCATTAGTGACGTATATCACGGTAGCATTGCTTTTCAGCGAACCGTCATCGTTGTAAGCGCCCGAGGATGTGCCGTTGACAAAGCCGAAGCCCGAACGGTCATGGGCGATGGTGTTCACCTTTGTTTCTGCGGACTTGGAGGTATCCTCTTTTCCGTTTATCACGGGGACTATCTTTACCGTGTGGCTGCCCGCTTTCAGACCGAGTGCGTCTGCGCGGAAGCAGGATGAGTACTGACGTATCAGCATACTGTCGATCTTTTTGCCGTCGGCGTATACATTGTAGCCCGAAGCGCCTGAAACAGCCTTCCACTCGGCATAAGCGCCCTCAGCATAGCCTGCTGATGCGGTAACGGATACAGACGATGTGCTTTCGGCGGCTGCGACGATGCTGTTTGCACCGAAGCGGCTCACATCAGCAAGGCTTACATTTCCCGCACCGAAGGATGCGGCAGCAACGGCAGTCGCCATAAGTGCCGTTACTGTTCTTCTCATGATCATAGCTTTCATAATGGATCAATTCTCCTTTTCGTTTTCATATCGATATTCCTTTTGCTTTCATTAACGCTGCTTATTATTCCAAGTATATTATACAACAGGATATACCGTAATTCTATTCAAAATTCGGTACTGCTTATTCAATTTTCGTAGTTTATTGTGTGAATACTCTAAAAACACATCACATTTGGAAAATTAATTAACCAAAATGCATTTGGCGGTGAGAACGGTTCGTCGGAGCGGGATCTTGTTATATTCACAGTGTCTTTACTTTTGGGGAGATATGTGCTATAATATCATTGTATATTTTCAAAACGTATACGATACCATGTTCGGAGTTGATGATATTTGAATAATGATCTCAGCGGTCTGAGGATCGATCTTGCGGGGCGTGATCCCGGGGGTGAGGGAAAGCGTGGGCTTTCGCTGGCTTGCCTTAAACTGGGCGTGATGCTGATAAACTATCGTGTCATGACTATGCTGGTCTCCGACCTGTTTTATATAGCCGCATACTATTTCCTTTCGGGCAAGCTGGCAGGGACCAATGCCGCTGTAAACGGTCTGGTGGAGGATTATAAGGATGCAGTCGCTTCCACGACATTCAGTATGCTGATGAACTCTTCCGTTACGCTGCTGTCTATGGCGCTGACGCTTCTGCTGGGGCATATCGTACTGGGCTTTGAGTTCGACGGCTTCCTGAGACCGGGTAAGGATGGCTTGAAAAAGGGAGTAATGTATTTTCCCGCCTGTATGGTACTGAATATAATCTTTTCGGAACTTGTGGATCATTTTACCAGATTTATGAGTTCGGCGGGAGTGACGATACCCGAAGCCGATTTCTCCATAAAATCGCCGTCTAAAGCGGCTGTGATACTTGAGATGGCATACATAGTTATAGTTGCGCCGCTGGTGGAGGAGATAGTTTATCGCGGGATGATACTCGGGGCACTTTCAAAGTACGGCGAGATACCTGCCATAGTCTTTTCGGCGCTATGTTTCGGGCTGATGCACGGGAATATCCCGCAGGCAACGGCGGCATTTGCCACAGGTCTTGCCTACGCCAGCCTTGCCGCCAGCAGCCATTCGATAATGCCGTCGCTGGCAGTGCATTCGCTGAACAATCTTATCGTGATTATACCAACCGTTGGCAAGGCGTTGGATATATCCCACGTCAGTGCGGTGGTAGCAGTGCTGGATGTTATCATCGCGGTGCTGGGAGTATACATACTGTTCACGCGCTACAGCTATTTCAAGCATAAGCGCAACGATGTGATAAAC
>NZ_CAMHRZ010000255.1 GCF_946187255.1 uncultured Ruminococcus sp. | reverse complement strand
TCCACCTCGTATATCATAAAGGGGGCTTCCCTGTTGGTTACGCCCAGGGTGTATTGCAGGCGCTTCACTGCATCCACAAGGCGGTCATCTCTGCCGCCCCACGCCCTGTCGAGACCTATATTAGCCGCAGTGCGGTAGGAGTCGCTGAAAAACCAGTCGTGTCTTTCCTCAAACCAGCTGTATGTCCTCAGCAGCGGAGAGCCGTCAAATTCGCCGTATTCAGGGGTCATGCCCGTAACGGGGTGGCAAGATACCGCTATATAATCGCGGCTCGCTTTCGCCGCCTGCGCAAAGAACTCCCTGTCCTCCTCGTAAGCCCACTTTGCGAAAAGCTCATAAAAATGCGGCAGGTGGTAGGATGCATCGGAGAAATTGATACCGGGAACAAAGAGTATCAGCTTGTTGTCCCTGTTCCACATGGGGCTGCCCTTTCTGCCGTTCTCGCCCTTGTGCAGGCAGGCGCGGAGTATCTCTTGTGCTTCATGGGTATAGTTGAATATGCCCTCACCGTCGCCCCATCTGTGTGAAGCGAAAAACAGCGCCATAGCGTAGAATTCCTCGCCGTCAGGGGCGGGACCATCAGCAAAGCTCTTGCCGTCCGTACCGCAGGACCACCTGAAATAGCCCTCGTTGTCGCCCTCTGTCATGAACATATTGACCTTTGACCATTTCCATATCCTGTCAAATATATCCTTTTTATCCAGCTGAACTGCCATCATCATGCCGTAGGACATACCCTCAGTGCGTGCGTCGTGGTTTCCCGTATCCTCAAAATAGCCCGTATCGTTCTCGGCGGTATGGTAGAATGAATCCTCGCCGTAAAAGAACTGCTCGACAATATCATCAAGACGGGCAGCGATCTCTTCATCGGTCTTTCCGATCTCCTTGAACACGTTGCGGTATACTATATCAGACATAGCAGCGACCTCCCTTAATTGTTCTGTCCCGACCAAACGGCAGTATACAGCTGTATGCCTGCGTTTCGGGATTTTTCTACAGTTTAGCACACCGTTTCCATTAAGTCAAGTCAAGAATTGCGGTAACTATCTCAATAACGCAATAACTCAATAACGCAATAACGCAAAAAAAGCACCTCTGCCGAAAGATCAGCAGAGGTACTTATGATCAGCAGCTTAGTTCAAAGCGCATCGGCAGGAAATCATCCAGTGTGAATTCGCCGTTTGACAGGATTATCGAAAAATCACCGTCGCAGAATTCACTCATGACCTGCAGACACGCGCCGCAGGGACAGCAAGGATGAGAAAAATTCCCCTCTGTGCCGCCGACGATAGCGATTGCCCTGAATTGTGTACAGCCTTCGGACAGCGCCTTAAAGAACGCGATACGCTCCGCACACATAGTCAGTGAATAGGAACTGTTTTCAACATTACAGCCCCTGTACACCCTGCCGTCAGCGGTCAGCAGTGCCGCGCCCACGCAAAAGCCCGAATACCTTGCATAAGCGTTCTGTGCAGCCTCGCAAGCGAGCCGCATAAGTTCTTCATTGTTCATATTTACACACTCCATATACCCGACATCCATATTATCCTGTATCCCTTCAAAAACGGATACTGTCCATTTATCCGAATTAATTATAACAAAAAATCAAATCCGTGTCAAGTATTTTCAGGCAAATAAGTGTATAATATTATCATTGATTTTTTAGTTTTTATGAATATATTGACTATTAGGTAATATATGGAATTTTTATGTCATAAAAACAGGCATGACCCCCTATATGATGTATATCGGGCAATTGAGTCTTTTTCAAAACAACGGTGTGACTTTAAAATGATGATAATATAGAAATTGTATTAATTTATGCGAGTATAGTATATTGCATTTTTATATACACTGTGTTATAATGTGCAAAACCGCTTCGGAACATTGTCCGCAGTACGCGGATGATATTTCCCTGCCCTCGTATAAGCGCATATATAGGCGGTCATTCGCCC
Organism: uncultured Ruminococcus sp.; assembly: GCF_946187255.1. Lineage (GTDB taxonomy): Bacteria > Bacillota > Clostridia > Oscillospirales > Ruminococcaceae > Hominimerdicola. The sequence continues at coordinate 3,056 of NZ_CAMHRZ010000255.1, read as the reverse complement.
TTGACAGGGCGGTGCCTGTATGATATAATCATACCAAGACAATACAGATTTTACCAATAAAAAAGCAAACCAAGAGCTATCATATCATGGAGGTGTACACAATGAAAAGTATAGCAAAGAAAACATCAGCGGCAGTGCTTGCCGCCATCACAGCGGCAGGCTGTATCACGGCTTATGCCGAAGCGGGAAAGGTGCGTGGAGATATCAGCGGTGACGGTACGGTAAACATCACGGACGTATCAAAGCTGGCAGCACACATCAAAAGCGTCAAGCCGCTGTCGGCTGAAGAACTGGAAGCTGCCGATATCAATCGTGACGGTGAGATCAACGTCACAGACGTCAGCACGCTGGCTGCTTTTGTTAAGGGCAAGAGGGTAATGCCCGGAGACGAAAAATACACCATGCTCCCGATAAAGGAGGAGCAGGTGATCAACGAGACCCCTGCGACCTTTGAAAGCCTGTCGGTGGACAGGGACGCAAAGAAATCCTTTGAGGATGAGATCGCTTCCGAGACCGACCTGCCTATCATAAACATCACCACCAAAGAAAACAAGGAGAAGATACTTTCGAGGGAGATATACAATTCCTGCGTGGTAGATGTGTTCAACTGCGGCGACGACTTTGTTATGGACGAGGTCAGCGCAGGCGTAAGGGTGAGGGGCAACTCCAGCGCATATTACGGCGACGAGAACCAGATCAAGCGCAACCCCGTTCCCTACCGCATAAAGTTCGACAAAAAGCAGAATATGCTGGGACTGAACGACGGCGCAAAATGCAAGAGCTGGGTGCTGCTGAAATCCGACTGGGATCTTATACGCAATGATATCGCACTGCGTTTCGGCAGGACTATACTGGGTGACGATGCCTACTGCAGCGACACGCAGTTCGTACATTTGTATGTGAACGACAAATTTCAGGGGATATATGTGCTGTGCGAACAGAACCAGGTCAACAAGAACCGCGTAGATATAACCGAGCCCGAAAAGGGCTACACGGGCACGGATTTCGGCTTCTATATGGAGATGGACAACTACGCCCGCGATGAGGAGGACAACCACTACATCACGATGGATTACTGCGAAGCCACCGTCACCGATATACGCGGTGAAAAAAGGCAGTTCGTTCCCGCCGACTATTCCATCAAGAACGATGTATACACTCAGCAGCAGATAAACTTCATAGACAAGTACATGAACAACGTGTTCAAGATAATCTACGAAGCCTGCGAAAAGGGCGAGTACTACACCTTTGACGAGGACTACGACCTCATCGAAGCACCCTACGACAACGCAGAGGATACCGTGAAGGCGGTAGTCGATGTGCAGTCGGTTGTGGATATGTATCTGCTGTACGAGATAGTACACGACTACGACTGCGGCGAGGGCAGCTTCTATATGTGCATAGACTTTGCCAAGGACAGCAAGGTGCCGAAGTTACAGTTCACCTCACCCTGGGATTTCAACTGGGCGTACAACGACAGTACTTCACGCTACTGGGCAGGTGCGTTCTGTGAAAAGAGCTTTGCAAGGAAGAACGGCGACCGTTCCAATCCCTGGTTCATCCTGCTGGCAAAACAGGACTGGTTCATGGGTATGGCAAAGGACAAGTGGACCTCATTGCAGGCGGACAACAGTGTATGGGGCTGTGTGGACGAGGAGCGCGGTATACTCACCACCTACGCCGACGACCTCAACAAGAAGGATGACTGGGCAACAGGCAGCGCCGAACAGCTGCTTGACTGGATAACCAACCGCCTCAAATGGATGGACAAGACCTACAAAAACGAAGAACAGTGATACTGCGGAGACTACTGAGGGAAACCTTTCTGAAGAAAGGTTTCCCTCATGTCAATTTATTGACATTGGCTTCTTTCCAAAGACTTTTGCCTCTTTTGGTCGGGGGCAGCGAGGTCTTAAAGGATTTGCGGGTATCGGACGTTTGTTATGTTCCGAAAGTTTGTCTGCCCCCGCCCAAAAGAAACGAAAGTTTCAGAGAGGGGCTTGGGGACAGCTTTTATTCAAAGAGATCTATCTCAACAGGCTCCACAATATAAATTCTTTTTTGCATCAAAAAAGACTGCCGCAGCCGCAGCAGTCTTTATCTATGTCAATATATATTATATACTATAATTAAATAGAGTAGAAGTGATTCATGCTTCCGTCGCCCCAGAATGCAAGATAACCGTGCTGGAAATCTTCGGGGTGTTCAAGATAGAGGTCAACCGCAGCCTTAACGCTGGGTGTTACCTGATAGGAGTATGTACCAAGATACAGTGTCCACTCAAGTCCTGAGAACTGGTAGGGCTGAGTAAGTACGCCCCATATAGAGTTGGGGAAACGGGAGTCGTTAACGCGGTTCATTATTACCTCAACGACTTTGGCTTTCTCGTACTCGCTTATCCAGTCGGAGCCGTACTCATGTCCGACAACGTTGCACAGCCAGATATATTCTTCATCGGTCACATAGACCTTTCTGCCGCCCTCTTCCTCGGTCTCTTCCTCTGCGGGTTCCTCGGTCACAGGCTCCTCAGCAGGTGCTTCGGTCTCAGTCTCCTGTACAGCGGGAGCTTCTTCATGCTTTTCCTCGACAGGTGTCTCCTCAACAACAGGCTCGGTATATACTACTTCGGGCTCGGTGTATACGGGAGTTTCCTCGATAACAGGCGCTGCGGTCTGCTGTTCGGTGGAAGTCTCGGGAGTTTCCTTAACAGTGGGAGCAGTTGTAACTACGGGAGCTGCTGCCACCTTCTTCATGGTAGATATCTCGGGTTCCTTTTCTTTCTTTGAGGTTGAAGCCTCTGTGAGCTTTATAACTGCACGTTCCTTGTCAGCTTCCTTCTTCTTTGCAGTGGTCACTGCGGGAACAGTCTCCTCAGCAGTCAGCTCCTCTGCGGTGATCTCCTCGTCGGTAACTTCCTCATCGGTAGTCTCCTCATCGGTGACGGTGGTATCAGCAAAGGTCTCTTCCTCAGAAACTTCTCTTACTGTTACCTTTCCCTCATCGGAATTACCGCTATGGTTTGCAGCCTGATATGTAAAGCCTGCGAAGGCACCTGT
>NZ_CAMHRZ010000254.1 GCF_946187255.1 uncultured Ruminococcus sp. | reverse complement strand
GACAGCGAAGCGTCTCCGAGCGGTCGACAATCAGCTTTGCTGGTTGTGTTCACTCCCCACCGCTAAAAGCAGATGTCTCCGCAATAGGGTCAGTAGCCAATGTCTGCTGCTCGCATCACGCAAACTCCCAAAACGCACAGCAAAAAAGCGGGAGACGACCATCTCCCGCTAAAGTATATTATATCTGTTCCACAGCTATATCAGTTCCACTGCTATATCAGTTCCACAGCTTCTCGGGATAAGCCCCCGATGCTATCAGCTCCGCTATCGCAGACTTTACCGAAGGCTTGTCCTCCGCATAAGTCACACCGAACCACTTGTCACGGCTCTCTAAAAGCTCGCAGTCTGCGTCGCCGTTCTTTATCATGAAGTCTATGCCCTCAGGCAGAAGGAATTCTGCTGTGAGACTTTCACCGTTCTTCGCAAGGAAATCCTCGAAACGGCTGTTCAGCTTCTCGATAAAGCCCGCGGGACAGCCCCACATATTCATCGATACATAGCTGTCTTCGCTCAGCTCCTTCGTCTCTTCTTTGCCCGATAGTACGCGCCCGTCAGCTTCTCGGCGGATGTTGTAGGTCTCTTCCACGTCCACCAGCATATTCTTCTCGTCAATAAGACATACGCCGCGGTTAACAGCACCGTTGTCGCTGAGTGTGTTTTTCAGCACAAATCCCGCCATTGCCATCTTCAGCTTGTCGCCGTCCTTTTCAGCCGCCAGAAAATCGTGCAGCTTCACAAAAGCCTCTCTGCCGTAGAAATCATCCGCGTTGATGACCGCAAAAGGCTCGTTCACTACGCCCTTGCAGCAGCATACCGCATGACCGTGTCCCCAGGGCTTCACTCTGCCATCGGGTACAGTATATCCGCCCGGCAGACAGTCCAGCTCCTGATATACATAATCTACCTTTACCTGTGTTCCGATGCGGTCGCCTATCATCTCGTCAAAGGCTTCGCGTATATCCCGCCTTATGATGAATACCACCTTGTCAAATCCCGCGCGGATAGCGTCGTATATCGAATAATCCATTATTATCTCACCGTTTGGACCAAAGGGCTCCAGCTGCTTGATGCCGCCTTTGAACCTTGAACCCAGACCGGCTGCCATTATAACAAGAGTTGCGCTCATATTACTATCTCCAATCAGAATAATGTTCATTGGCAATTAATTGCCATGTAGATATTATCTCATATTTTTCATATTTTGTCAATAGAGGGCAATGCCGTGCAATGACCGAAAATTGCGGAAAACGCAGGCACGAAACAGATGCCTGCGTTTATATTCCGTATATTATGCAGGGGATATTATTCGTATCTCAGTGCATCTATGGGGTTCATATTTCCTGCACGCTTTGCAGGGTAGTAACCGAAGATCAGACCCGTCAGCATGGAGAATGCCAGCGATATGATTATCGCGGGGATGGAAGGTTCTACGCTGAGGGAGATATATTCCGCATACTCTGCCGCCATATTGTTCAGCAGTACCGATGCTACCTGACTTAGCATCATGCCGTTGACTATACCTATCACAACGCCTATTGTACCGCCTGTCAGACATATTATTATAGCTTCTATGACGAACTGACTGCGTATATCGCCGTTGAGTGCGCCCAGCGCCTTTCGTACACCGATCTCGCGGGTACGTTCCAGTATGCTTACCAGCATGATGTTCATAACGCCCACGCCGCCGACTATCAGCGATATCGCCGCTATTACCGAGATCGCCACAGTGATAACGTTAAGTACTGTGTTTATCATGCCCATCTCTTCCTTGGGGTCGTATATATCGATCTGCCAGGTGTCGTCGTTGCGGTATATCGGCTCAAAGTACTTCTGTATGTAGCTCTTTGCCGTTTCAGAGTCACAATCGCCCGTCCAGCCTATCTGTGCGCTGCTGAGTACAGTCTCTCTGGGTGAAAGTCCCTGAGCTTCAAGCATGGTATTGTAGGGGAAGAATACCCATGTCTTTACATCCAGCTTGTTCTTCGTGGTGTTTATTTTAAGATCGTTCTTTTCAAGGTCCGTATACTCCATAACGCCCACGATAGTCAGGCTGATGTTCGCCTGCTTCACCATCTGGAACTTTACAGTCTTGCCTATAACGTTATCCGAAGTGCCGAAATACTGCTCGCAGAAGTAATCCGATACTATGCAGGTGTGCTTTTTGCCGTAGTTATCCGCATTGTTGGGAGCACGTCCCTGTACTATCTGCTTTTTCAGCTGTGCCGAGTCGAAGTAGTCGCCCGAAACACCGAACAGCATAGCCTGGAAGGTTTCACCCTCAAGGTTGACTATATCCGCACCGCCGAAGGGTGCGTTACAGCTGTATGTGAGCTCGCCGGGGTGCTGTTCTACCAGCTCCTGCACTCTTTCAAGGGTGAGTTTATCGTCTTCGCCCTCGGGATAAGAGGTCGAGTAGTCATAATCATCCCTTATGCCGGGATATATAGTAAGTTTGATATCACCTAACTGGTCAAAGGTATTGTTAAGTGTTTTGGATATGGAATTTCCTATGGTGGTAATAGTGATAACGGCGCTTATACCTATGATTATGCCCAGCATGGTCAGAAATGAACGCAGCTTGTTGATAGCCAGTGAGGAAAACGCCATCTTTATGCTTTCAAGGAAGTTCACTAAAACACCTCCTTTTTGTATGCATCATCAACTATGCGTCCGTCGCTGATGGTTATCATTCGCTGTGTTTCGGAAGCAAGCTCGGGGCTGTGAGTTATCAGTACGATGGTCTTGCCTTCCTCATCGTGCAGCTTGTGGAAAAGATCCATTACCATTCTGCCCGTCTTTGAGTCAAGTGCGCCCGTCGGCTCATCCGCCAGTATTATCGACGGTTCGTTAGCCATAGCCCTTGCAATGGCTATCCTCTGTTTCTGTCCGCCCGAAAGCCTTGCGGGGTCGTGAGTGTATCTGTCGCTCATGCCCACCAGTTCGATCAGCTTCATGGCTTTCTCCGTGCGCTGTTTCTGGGGAACGCCCGCGTACATCATGGGCATCTCCACATTTTTCAGTGCGGTTATCTTGGGTATAAGGTTGAAGTTCTGGAACACGAAGCCGATCTCCTTGTTCCTTATTCGTGAGAGCTGTTTGTCGTCGAGAATTTTTGTGGAGTTGCCGTTGAGGATATATTCGCCCTCAGTTTGCCTGTCCAGCAGACCGATGATATTCATAAGGGTACTCTTGCCCGAGCCCGAAGCCCCGACGATCGAGACGAATTCTCCCTCATAGATATCCAGTCCGATGTCGAAAAGTATCTGTAATTCGTTGGGTTCACCGACGTAATACTTCTTCGTCACCGACTCCATATGGATAATGGGATCACTTTTTCTTTTCATTTACCTGTATCCTCGCTCCGTCAGTTACCTCGGGGAGATCTTCACCCTTGGGATCCTCAATGACAAGGTCGCCTTCCTTGATATTGCCATCGGTCACCTCAACGTAGTAGTCGCTCTCGGCACCCTTGGTGATCTTTCTCTGCTCGGCAATGTAGCCGCCCTGATCGTCATCTGCGGGCATAGCTACGAATACATAGTCCTGACCGTCCTCCTCGAATATGCCCGAGTAAGGAACGCTCAGCTTTGTGCCCAGATCCTCTGTGGTCACATCAACGGAAGCGCTCATGCCGATGAGCAGCTTGTCATTGGGCTCATCAAGAGTTACTTCCACCTTGTAGCCCGATGAAGAACCTTCTGAGGTGACATCGGTGGATACAACATTTACTATACGGGTGATCTTAGCGGGGAACTCCTCGCCGGGCAGTACCTTAGAGGTCACCTTGGCGCTGATACCCTCGCTCATCTTGGTGATATCGGTCTCCTTTACTATCAGCTCGATGACTGTCTTGTCGGTATTGACTATGGTCATCAGGGAAGCCGCGGAGGGTATACTTCCCTCGTTGATATTCAGCGCTGTGATTATGCCCGACTGGGGTGCATAGACCTTGCACTGCTCTATCTGCTCGGACAGCTTATCCAGCTGCTTCTGGGTATCACTGCTGCCCGAATACTTCTCGTTGTCGATCTGATCCTGCACTGCCTGTACAGCGTCGGAGTACTGTGTCTCGGTATCCTTGTATGCGTCGTTGGCAGCGGTAACAGCATCGTCGTAAGCGCTCAGCCCCGACTTCATCTGCTCCAGCTGTGCCCATACGGTGGTATAATCATAGTTCTGATCGTTGTTGTCGATAGCTGCGTTGTACTCGCCCACCAGCTTGTTGTACTTGTCGTAAGCATCGTCGCGGTCCTTTACAGCCTTGTCGATATTCCTCTGCGCCCTTGCAAGAGCATTTTCCTTCTTGGTCTTGGCAGCCTCCAGGTCACGCTCGTTCTTGTCATGTCCCGACTGTGTCTGCTCGTCAGAGGTATCCAGCTTTTCCTTCAGTGAATCGTACTGCTCCTGAAGATCGCTGCTGTCAAAGGTACACAGCAGGTCGCCCTCGCGCACCATATCACCCAGACTTACATATACCTCGCTGACGGTGCAGCTGCTGAGCTTGGTGGTGACATCCACCGTGCCGTTGCCTATGACCTTGCCTGTGGTGGATACCACCTTTGAAAGGTCGTTGTTGCCCGCGGGCACTGCACTGTACTTTGTGTTCGCCATCATAGCTTCCTTTGCAGAACTTGACATTGCGATGCAGCCGTAAAGACCTCCGCCGATAACAAGTGCTGCCACCACGGGAATGATGATGGCTTTTTTCTTGATCGCCATATTTGTAGCCTCCTCTTTTTTTGCTATATGGTTTTTCAGAACTGATGCGGCGCAAACGTTCGTTGATATTTATTAACGTTTGTCATACACATCATGGCGTATATGCGTTTTTCCGGCATTCAAAAATCAAATGACCGTTTATTATCACGCACTTGATAATATTATAACAAATGCGACGATATACGTCAATAATTTCCGAGTTAATTGAGAGAATGTTTCAAACAAAGAAAAGGCTGTTAAACTAAAACTTGTGTAAACTGACAGGGACATAAGCGTCAAAACACGCTGTTTCTTCGTGTTT
>NZ_CAMHRZ010000253.1 GCF_946187255.1 uncultured Ruminococcus sp. | reverse complement strand
TGATGAAGCAGCGTGCAAAGCGCATATAAATATTTGAAACAGTGAGGAATGATTTCTTCGGCCTCAACACGCCGACAGTAGTTTTTTTAACGGTGAAATATATTAACAAATCGTGAAAGTTACCATCCACGCAACAGAAACTTTGTGCGACCCACCAAAATTTTTTACAGTTATTTCTAAGTGGGGTATAATTCATTGAAATAGTTGTTCTATAGTGATATAATTATCAGGAAATACTATGCTGCGGAAATGACCGCAGAAAAAGGAGGAGTATCACTTATGTTGAAAAAAAGGATAGCTGCGGGTATCGCAGCATTGCTCATGGCGTTCGGCACAGTCCCCCTGCCTCAGCTTGCGGGAGTACTTCCCTGTGTTGCCCCGATAACTGCACAGGCTGCCCAACTGTCCGTAACTACTGGTGACGGTATGCTGACTGCAACGGTCAACAACGTGACAAAGACCATTACTCTGCAACCCGCAGAAGATATGTTTGCAGATAAGAAACTTTCCAAAGAGATCACTTTCGATCTCAGCGAGTACCAGGATGAGATCATGATCAAGCTAAGACAAAAGATCAAAGACACCTCCAATTTTGAATGTGACCTTTCGGAGTGTATAGTATCGTTAACTCGCCCTACCAGAACGGGATTTGACAAATATGTCAATCTGGCACAGGTAACCTTTAAAGGCAAATTCATACAGGAAGTCGGTGCAAATCTGTTCAGCGGCTGCACCAATCTTCAGTTTGTTGATTTCGGCAGCAACATCACATCCATAGGCAGCAACGCATTCTCGGGCTGCACCAGCTTTGTCGGAAGCAATAGCAACAACCGCATTCAGCTCAACAATGTAAAAAAGATCGGTCAGAATGCATTTCTGGGCTGCACAATGCTCGAGCATATCAATTTCAACGGTAACGTGGAATATATCGACAAAAGTGCTTTCAAGGGCTGCAAAGCCCTGAAAGAAGTCGAATTCCCGAACACCCTGACATTTATCGGTGACTCTGCTTTTTCGGGCTGTATCCAGATGAACAGTGTGACCTTTGATGATGACTCGGATATCGAGGAGATTGGCTCCAATGCCTTTAACGGCAATTCCATGCTCAAAGATATTGACTTCGGCTATGGTACCAATGTCAAGGTAATAAAGACCAGCGCTTTTGCGGGCAATACGATGCTCCAGGAGGTAAGGGCTGACGGCAGACAGAACACTCTGCCTGCGGGTATAGAATATCTGGGCGCTTTCCTGTTCAACGGAGATACTTCCCTGCAGAACTTTATTGTACCCGATCAGATAGTCAAGCTCCCATCAAGTATGTTCAGCGGCTGCACCGCTCTGAGGAACGTATACTTCGGTGATGAGACAGGCAGCAATTCTGTCTGTGATACCATAGGTTCACAGGCATTCTATAACTGTAAGTCACTGACAGCGGTATGCCTGCCCGAAAGCACCGTAACTATCGGAAGTGCCGCATTCAGCGGATGCACCTCTCTTGAAAGAGTTGTCGTATCAGATGAGCTCAGACTTATCGACGGTATGCTTACCTGTGATGACAAGGCACTGGGATACGATTTCGCCCGCAAAGATCCCAGCGGTATGATAGACCCCGACGAAAAGTCAGCGGGAAACACCTTCGCTTCCTGCCCTCACCTTTCTATATACCCAAGATCCGAAATGGACAATGCCGAAGCTGAGCGCAGAGCCTACGCAAACAAGGTAAAACTGCCCGTTACCGTAAATGTGGTCCCCGAAGGCTGTTTCGCAGGCGATACGGGACTTACGGATATCGATCTCGGTGATGTATGCTCAGTGGGCAACAACGCACTAAAGGGCTGTACCTCCCTGACCTTTATCAGCTTCCCGCCAAGAGTTCGTTACCTCAATAAGAATGTCCTTGCGGGCTGTACTTCGCTTAAAGATATGGAGATATCGGGCGAACTGGGTGCAATACTCGACGGTGCCTGCAACGGCTGTTCCGCCCTTGAAACGATGACACCTACCGACGGCACCGAAAGATACGATTATACCCTGCAATTCCCCGCAAGCTGCGGCGGTGTGCAGAACTCGGCATTTACAGGATGCAAGAGCTTTAAGTATATAAATATACTGAAAGACGAAAACGGCAGGACAAACTTCGGCACCATCGGCACAGCCGCATTCAAGGGCTGTGAATCCATTGAGGGCTCGAATTACGACAATATCCCCAACGATACCCTTTCACTGCCAGAAGACCTGATGGTAATACAGGCAAGTGCATTCGAGGACTGCAAGAACATCGGACATATAGTGCTCAACGGTGATGTTTCGTCCATCGCAGAAAAAGCCTTTTCGGGCTGTACGTCGCTGGAAAGCATCCGCGTCAGCGACACCGTCAAGCAGATAGGCAGTTCCGCTTTCAAAAACTGCACATCTCTGCACACGATGCCCGAAACAGAGGACGGCGCTCCCGCACTTAGCAATATAACCGTTATAAACTCCTCCACCTTTGAGGGCTGCAAATCGCTGGAAAGCGTATTCATACCCTCGAATATTAGACTGATTGATTCCAACGCTTTCAAGAACTGTACAAATCTCGCATATATCCAGTGGGAACAGGATTCGGGACTGGAAACAATAGGTGAATATGCATTCAGCGGATGTTCGTCACTTGCGCTCTTCTCGGATATCACTGAGGGCGAAGACAGTGTATTCCCCGACTCGCTTATAACGATAAAGAAGAATGCATTTGAAAAGTGCGGTCTTATCAATATTACTCTTATACGTCCCGCAAAATCGGGCAATACCAACATCGTTGAAAACAACGCATTCAGCGGCAATACTGCCCTGAAAAAAGCCGATCTTTCGTCTTCAAACCTGGCAAGCATATCCGATAATATGTTCTCGGGATGCACAGCCCTTACCAATGTTGTGCTGCCTGACGATACCGTCAGCTCCATAGGTTCAAGTGCATTCGCTAACTGCTACTATCTGCACACCTTCGGAAAGAGCAGCGACCCCGACGGCGAGTATGTGTTACCCGAAAGTGTTGTGTCCATATCCTCAAAGGCGTTTGCCAATAACTACTGTATGCAGCACATCACTTTCCCCTCAACGATCATATCCATCGATCTTTCCATGTTCAATATCACCATCAACGAAAGTGATCTGGAAACCAAGCATTATACTCCCATAGAGTATATCGATGTATCGGAGGACAATGTGAACTATTCCGCCGAAGACGGCGTGCTTTACAACAAGAACAAGAGCATACTCTACAACTACCCCGTGATGAAGCAGGATGAGATATTCACTGTACCCGAAAGCGTTGAGACAATAGGATCGAGTGCGCTGGCTGCCTGCTATTACCTCAAAGGTGTTGAGATACACGACACTGTTTCCGCTATCAATGATAAAGCTATGATGGGCTGCCGCCTGCTGGAATTTGTGGACTTCACCGATAACTACACCACAGCCATCGGCACCACCGCTTTCTCCGCAACAGGCACCGAAAGCAAGAAGGTACTGCTTTACGGCGCGGCACCCTGTACTGCAAAGGATTATGCTTTACTTTCGGCTAACAGCAGGAACGTCACCTTTGTGGATGCAGCCGCCGAACTGGATATACTCGACAAGGACAACAACAGCTTTGACAGTATGCGCCTTTCCACCGCGGACAAAACATATCAGCTGAATGTTGAACAGACCAACCTGCAGGGTAATCCCTCCAATGATCTGCTTCAGTGGACTTCTTCCGATACGGACGTTGCAGAGGTAGACAGCACAGGAAGCGTGACGATGAAGAAAACAGGTTCCGTCACCATAACCGTCACCAACGGCAGAGGAACTGTGACCGACAGCGTTGAACTCAAAATATTTGAAAAGCTGAAAGCCACCCTTTCAAGCACTGTATTCACCTACGACGGCACCGAGAAAAAACCGGATGTAACCGTTATGTGCGGAAGCAACGTGCTGACAGAGGGTACAGACTACACCCTTGAATACCGTGACAATATAAAAGTCGGCACAGGCAAGGTGATCATCAAAGGTATGGGCGATTATCCCGAGACTTTGGAAGCGACCTTCAAGATCAACAGGACCGATATCTCAAAGTGTGAGGTCATCCTCACCCCCGATTCCTTCAGCTTTGACGGCACCGAAAAGAGACCCGCCGTTACCGTTAAGAACGGCAGCGTTGTCCTCACTCAGGGCACCGATTATTCCGTATCCTTCAGGAACAACAAGTCAGCGGGAACAGCCACTGTCACTATAAGAGGTATCGGCAGCTACAGCGGCAGTACCTCCGCTTCTTTCGAGATAACTAAGCCCGATGTGAACAGCCTGATCATCAGCCTTTCACCCGAGAGTTTCACCTATGACGGCAGCGCGAAGAAGCCCGCTGTTACCGTTAAGGACGCAGGCGGCAAGACTTTGAAAGAGGGCACTGATTACAAGCTTGCATTCTCAAACAACATCAATGCGGGTACTGCCTCTGTTGAGGTAACGGGTCTTGGCGGCTATCAGGGCAAGCAGACAGGCACATTCACCATAGCGCCTGCGGATATCTCCGCCATGACGGCGACCCTTTCCGAAACAGGCTTTGCCTACGACGGCACCGAAAAGAAGCCCTCCGTTACCATCAGCGGAATGAACGAGGGCACCGACTTTGATGTGGCATACTCGGACAACATCGAGATAGGAAAAGCGGCAGTGCATATCACCGGTAAGGGCAACTACACAGGCACCATTGATGCGGCATTTGATATATCACAGCGCACCATCAGCGGCTGTACGCTTTCGCTGGATTTCACCGAAGCTGACTACACAGGCGACGAGATCACACCTGCCGTTACCGTACTGGACGGCGAAACACCGCTGACGGAGGGCGTGGATTTCACTGTGACATATTCGGACAACGTTGAACCGGGTACAGCGGCTGTGACTATCGAAGGAACAGGCAATTACAGCGGCACGCTGACAGGCAGCTTTACCATCAAGAAAGATCAGACCGATCCCGGCGATCCCACTGACCCGGCGTTGCCCGCGGACGGCGACGACATTAC
>NZ_CAMHRZ010000252.1 GCF_946187255.1 uncultured Ruminococcus sp. | reverse complement strand
CTGTATTTACCAGCAGAGAGGAATTCAGCAAGATGAAGTTCAGCGATCAGCCCTCCACTCCCTTTGCTATGAAGTTCAGCGATATCGCCAGCCTGACTGAGAATACCCCCAACGTTGATGGCTTTGTTATAGACCCCTTCACCAAGGAGCACAACCTGCCTTTCACAAAGGGTATGCTGGAGTCCATCAAGCAGACACTCATCAAGTTCAAGCAGGATATGGATGCTGCTGAAAAGGAAGCTAAGAACGGTGAAGAGAAGCCTGATATAACCGTTTCTTCCTCCGACGATAAGTAATACATTATATCACGGTCGGAACGGCAGGTCTGTTCCGACTGTTTTTTGGTAATAACACTTTAATGCCGTGTATTGCCGAAAACGATGATACCCCCTGCAAAACAGCGCTGACCCTCCCGAAGTCTATGGAGAAGGGCTCTCAGCAGGTCCCGCAGTACGCAGGGAAAGCAACGGAGGTGATAGTAATGAGATACAAATATTGTCCCGAGTGCGGGCATAAACTGACCGAACGCCCTGCGGGGGATGAGGGCAACGTGCCCTACTGCGAGCGCTGTGAGAAGCTGTGGTTCGATACCTTTCCCAGCTGTTCGATAGTGCTGGTGGCAAATGAGTATGACGAGATCGCACTGCTGAGACAGAGCTATATGTCAGACAGGTATACATCATTTGTTTCGGGATATATCACCCCCGGTGAAAACGCCGAGCAGACCGCGATCCGTGAGGCGGGCGAGGAGATAGGCATAATACCCGATACCGTCGATTATGCGGGAACTTACTGGTTTGAAAAACAGGGTCTGCTGATGCACGGTTTCATAACACGGGTGAAAAAACAGCCCCTCACCCTTTCCTCCGAAGTGGACTGGGCTGACTGGGTGCCCGCCGAAGAGGTGATAAAGACCATATTCCCCGATTCTCCCGGCAATGCGGCTTTTGCGATATACATGAAATTTATGGAAGAGTATTACGGGGGCAGAAAATGAGGCGCAGGCTTTTTCGTAGGAGTATCGCCTATATGCTCACACCTCCAGCGAAGATAACCGAGATAAAGCGGCTGTATTTCCGCTATCGGGTGGGGAACTACTCTAACGGCACTGAGGACTTCTCCATTGAAAAGACCGATGACGGCTATTTCCTGCGGTCGCACAGGGACGGTTCCGAGATAACGCATGATGCCGCTGTTGACGGCGAATTTGCAAGGAAAGTCGAAGCTCTGCTGCGGGAGTATAACGCAGGCAGCTGGAACGGCTATGACGGGAACGATATGCGGGTGCTGGACGGCAGGGACTTTGAACTTACCGTTAGCTTTGCCGACGGTTCGGAGCTGAGAGCACGAGGGTATGCGGCATTCCCGAAAAATTTCCGCGAAGTAAGGGAGGGGCTTGAAAAGCTGTTCCTGCCCTTTGCGGAACACAGCGAAGACGAAGTATGACCCGCCGCATCTGAAAGGACGATGATAAATGGCTCTTGACGGAGTATTTTTAAATGAGATAAGAAAAGAGCTTCTGCCGCTTGTGGGCGGAAGAGTGGATAAGATACATCAGCCCTCAAAAGGCGAGCTGCTCATCGCGCTGCGTACCTATGACGGTCTGAAAAAGCTGCTGATAAATACAGTGTCGGGTACATCGAGGATACACCTGACCAATGCGGATATCGAAAATCCCAAGCAGCCCCCCATGTTCTGTATGCTGATGAGAAAGCATCTTTCGGGGGCAAAGCTGACGGGGATAAGGCAGCCGGGCTTTGAGCGTGTGATAATGCTGGACTTTGATGCCACCAACGAACTGGGCGACACGGTACAGCTGACTCTCACTGTCGAACTTATGGGCAGACGTTCCAACCTGCTGCTGACAGATGCAGGCGGTAAAATAATCGACAGCATCAAGCGCATATCCTCCGAGACTTCGGAAACGCCCGTACTTCCCGGAGTGGTGTATACCCTCCCCGAAAGCGACGGCAGGATCTCGCTGACCGAGTGTGACAGGGACGTATTCATGGAAAAGCTGGCAGAGTTCCCGAAACAGGAACTGTCAAAGGGCATAATGAAAACCCTGCAGGGCATATCCCCCGTGTTTGCAAGAGAATGCGCGTTTTTCACTTCCCATTCGTCAGAGGTCATCGTAGGTGAAATGACCGACGACCACAGGGACAGACTGTGGTTCTATATAAAAAAGGTGCGCACACAGCTGGAAAGCGGCGAGAACCGCTTCACGGCACTGAAAACCACAAGCGGTGAACTGAAAGACTTCTGCTTCTGCAATATCGACCAGTACGGCGGACTTATGGTGACGAAGCAGTTCGATACGCCCTCACAGCTGCTGGACTATTTCTATGCGGAGAGGGATACCCTTTCCCGCACAAGACAGAAAGCGCAGGACCTGTTCAGGCTGCTTGCCAACACCATCGACCGCACGGAATCGAGAGTGAAAAATCAGCAGCTGGAACTGAAAGACTGCGAGCGCCGCGAACAGCTCAAACAGTACGGGGACCTCATCACCGCTAATCTCTATGCGCTGGAAAAGGGCATGACAGAAGCTAAGCTCATAAACTTCTACGACCCCGAACAGCCCGAAGTAACGGTAAAGCTGGACAAGCGGCTGACACCCGTGCAGAATGCGCAGAAGTATTTCAAGGAATACCGCAAGCTGGACACAGCGGAAAAGGTGCTGCAAAAGCTGATAGCACAGGGCGAGGAAGAAGCGAAGTACCTGGACACGGTGCTGGATGCACTGACCCGTGCGCGTACTGAGGGCGATATCGCCGCACTGAGACAGGAACTGACAGAACAGGGCTACATCAGCCGCAGCAGACAAAAGGGCAAGCCCCCAAAAGCACTGCCGCCCATGAAGTACCGTTCCAGCGAGGGATTTGATATCCGCGTGGGCAGGAACAACTCGCAGAACGACCGCCTTACCTGCAAGGAAGCCAAAAAGACCGATGTATGGCTCCATGCAAAGGATATAACGGGATGCCATGTGATAATCAGCTGTCCCGAAAGGGGCGAAGCCGCAAAGTTCACCCCCGATGAACTGCCCCCCGACCGCACGATAGAGGAAGCCGCCATGATAGCGGCGTACTACTCAAAGGCGAAGAATTCGTCAAGGTGCGATGTGGACTACACCTTTGTAAAGTACGTCAAGAAGCCCGCAGGCTCAAAGCCGGGCATGGTGATATTCACCCATAACTATACCATCACAGTCAAGCCCGACGAGGATACAGTACAGGCTCTTGAGCTGAAATGATGACCGACAGGAGTGATATAATGTCAACAGTATGTGCTATCTCCACACCGCTGGCAGAGGGCGGTATATCCGTCATAAGGATAAGCGGAGAAAATGCCCTGAGCGTTGCGGAAAAGGTGTTCAAGCCCTTTACCTGCGCGAGCGTTGCCGATATGCAGGGCTATACCTGCGCCTACGGACAGATATGCGATAACGGACGAACTGTGGATGACGGTGTGCTGACCGTCTTCCGCGCACCTCATTCCTACACGGGCGAGGATGTATGCGAGATATCCTGTCACGGGGGTATATATGTCACCAAAAAGGTGCTGAGACTTTGCCTTGACAACGGCTGCGAGCCTGCACAGGCGGGCGAGTTCACCAAACGTGCCATGCTGAACGGCAAACTGTCGCTGACACAGGCTGAGGCTGTTATGGATACCATCGCCGCACAGGGCGAATATGCGCTGGCTTCCGCCAACCTGACAAGACAGGGCAGCCTTTTCGGGCGCATCCATGAGGTCACGGATGAACTTGTAAAACTGCTGGGCGAACTGGCGGCATGGGTCGATTACCCCGAAGACGACCTCCCCACAGTGGAGGAAGATGCCCTGCGCAGCAGCTTACAGAACGCCCTTGCCGTCACGGGCAGGCTCATCGCCGATCACGACAACGGTATGCTGATAAAACAGGGCATAGACACAGTCATCGCGGGCAAGCCCAATGTGGGCAAATCCACGCTGATGAACCTGCTGCTGGGGTATGACCGTTCCATCGTCACAGAGGTGGCAGGAACGACCCGCGACGTTATCGAGGAAAGCGCACGTCTGGGCGAACTGGTCTTCCGCCTTTCGGACACAGCGGGTATACGCGACACCGAAGACAGGGTGGAGAAGATAGGCGTTGAAATGGCTGAAAAGCGCCTTGATGAATGTATGTTCGTGATAGCCGTGTTCGATACCTCAGTAAAGCCAGACGAAGACGATGTTGCACTGCTTGAAAAAGTTAGGGAACTGGGCAAGCGCACGCTGATAGTCCTTAACAAATCCGACCTTGAAAGCGCGGTGGATGAGGGCTTTTTCAAAGAATACAGCGAGAATATCGTGTATATCTCCGCAAAGAACCGAGATGACAGAGCGCAGATACAGGCGGCTGTTGAAAAAATATTCACACCGGGCAACTATGATATGAACAGCACCATATTCGCCAACGAGCGCCAGAAAAAGTGCCTTGATAAAGCGCATGAGCATCTTTCGGCGGCATTGGATGCACTGAATATGGGTGAAACGCTGGATGCTGTCACTGTGATGATAGACTATGCTGCGGACTCACTGCTGGAGCTGACGGGTGAAAAAGCAACGGAAGCAGTGGTAGCGGAGGTATTCTCGAAATTCTGTGTGGGAAAATAAAAAGCGGATGGGTCCTAACGCCGGACGGGCGGTCACGTTGCGTTCTTTGTTGGTGGGCGTGGGTCGTTTCTCGGAGCCTATTGGAGCTGTAAGCTACCGAGAAGCAAACAAAGGCAAACAGCAAAGTAAGTAACGACAAGAGCTTTGGGTCAAGCCTTTCGCGAAAGGCTTGCGAGGAGTTTGAGGGGCGGAGTCCCTCAATCACCGAAGTGCGAAACCAAAATGCACAGCGAACTATAAAAGCAAAACAAAGCTTCAATCGATAAGCACAGCAAACTACCGCCCTAGTAAAGCGCGGCAATACACAAACAACAGAGCGTGGACAAATCAACCGTCCACGCTCTTTCTATGTGCGTAAATACATTGCCGCGCGTCTACCAGCGAGGACAGCGAAGCGTCTCCGAGCG
>NZ_CAMHRZ010000251.1 GCF_946187255.1 uncultured Ruminococcus sp. | reverse complement strand
TCACCTTTTGTTCCGCCAACATCAACGTCTGTTTCAAATGCTCTTACAGACATATCTACAATTGTTTGTACCTGTTTTTCTTCTGCTATGACAATATACATTCTGCTTCCCCGCTTGTCTTGTAAATACCGTTTTTGTTAGAAAAATTATATCACGACATTGTCTCACTGTCAATAGAAAAGCCATAGTACTTCCGAATTTTGATCGGATGTACTATGGCTTATTATTTCTGTATGAGTAAGAAATTTCCCAATCGGTATTGTATACGGTATGACCGCACTCACAGGAGGTCAGATATCTTTTCTCCAGACCATCTTATTGACAACGCCCACATAGGACTGAATGATCTTTACCACCTTATCAGAAACGTTGATATCCGTATAATCGGGAACGGGGATAGCACCGCCGTTCTTTTCTTCCTTGACCATCTCAACGGCAGTGTCAACAGCCTGCAACAGTCCCTTTGTGTCGATGCCCGACAGTATGAAACAAGCCTTGTCCAGCGCTTCGGGGCGCTCTGTGGAAGTCCTTATGCACACCGCAGGGATAGGCTGACCTATGCTTGTGAAGAAACTGCTCTCCTCTGGAAGTGTACCCGAATCGGAAACAACGCAGAAAGCATTCATCTGCAGGCAGTTGTAATCATGGAAACCGAGGGGTTCGTGCTGTATAACACGCTTGTCGAGCTGGAATCCGCTGGCTTCAAGGCGCTTTTTGGAACGGGGATGACAGCTGTACAGTATCGGCATATTGTACTTTTCAGCCATCTGATTGATAGCAGTGAAAAGGGAAGTGAAGTTCTTCTCGGTGTCGATATTTTCCTCACGGTGCGCCGACAGCAGTATATACTTGCCTTTTTCAAGCCCCAGACGGGAATGAACATCGGATGCCTTTATGGACTCAATATTATTGGTCAGCACCTCAGCCATAGGAGAGCCGGTAACATAGGTACGCTCCTTCGGCAGACCACAGTCAGCAAGATAACGGCGGGCGTGTTCGCTGTAAGCAAGATTCACATCGCTGATGATGTCAACGATGCGGCGGTTAGTCTCTTCAGGCAGACATTCATCCTTGCATCTGTTGCCCGCTTCCATGTGGAATATCGGGATGTGCAGACGCTTTGCGCCGATAACAGAAAGACACGAGTTCGTATCACCGAGAACCAGCACGGCGTCGGGCTTCAGTTCCACCATAGCCTTGTAGCTTGCGGAGATTATATTTCCCATAGTCTCACCGAGATCGGCACCGACTGCATCAAGGTACAGTTCGGGATCCGCAAGTCCCAAATCCTTGAAGAACACACCGTTCAGGTTGTAGTCGTAGTTCTGACCCGTGTGAACGAGTATGGTATCAAAATACTTGCGGCACTTTGTTATCACCGCTGCAAGACGTATTATCTCGGGGCGGGTGCCGACTATTATCATCAGCTTGATCTTACCGTTGTTTTTCCACTGTGACATTAGTTATTACCTCTCATTTCTTCAAGACGTTCCTGTATGTAGGGAAGAGCTTCGATCTTTGCCTTAGTCTCCTCAACAGTCAGCAGGCGAGTATTATTTGAATCGAACTCGGTCAGCGGATTGCGCTGGTCGTCGCCCTCCTTGAAATATTTATCATAGTTCAGTCCGCGATTGTCGGCAGGCACGCGGTAGAAATCGCCCATATCGATAGCCTTTGCGCATTCCTCGTTGGTAAGCAGAGTCTCGTACATCTTTTCGCCGTGACGGATACCGATGATCTTGATATCCTCTTTCTTTCCGCCGAAGAGTTCGCAGACAGCTTCCGCCTGAGTCTGTATAGTGCAGGCGGGTGCCTTCTGGATGAGCAGGTCGCCGTTCTCGCCGTGTTCAAAGGCAAACAGCACCAGGTCTACCGCTTCTTCCAGCGACATTATAAAACGTGTCATATTAGGTTCTGTAAGGGTTATGGGCTGACCGTTCTGTATCTGGTCTATCCACAGCGGGATGACCGAACCGCGGCTGCACATCACGTTGCCGTAGCGGGTGCAGCATATCTTTGTATTGCCCGAAGTCCTTGATTTTGCGATAGCGACCTTTTCTTCCAGCGCTTTGGATATACCCATAGCGTTGATGGGGTAAGCCGCCTTGTCGGTCGAAAGGCATATAACGCTCTTTACGCCCGCTTCGATAGCGGCAGTGAGGACATTATCGGTGCCGACAACGTTGGTGCGGACAGCTTCCATCGGGAAGAACTCGCAGGAGGGCACCTGTTTCAGCGCAGCAGCGTGGAATATGTAGTCAACTCCCACCATCGCACCGCGAACAGACTCCAGACTGCGTACATCACCGATGTAGAACTTGATCTTGTCAGCCACTTCGGGCATAGTCGCCTGAAAATGATGACGCATATCATCCTGCTTCTTCTCATCACGGCTGAATATCCTTATCTCACCGATATCGGTCTCCAGAAAGCGGTTGAGAACAGCATTTCCGAAGCTGCCTGTTCCGCCTGTTATCATAAGTGTTGCGTTTTTGAATAAAGACATATCAATTCCTCCAGATCTTATTCTTTTATGAGGTCATTCCATTCCTCTTTTACTTCCAATGCTTTTCATATCATTTATCAATATAATCAGAAAGTTTTTCAAGCCATAGGTGTTTGTATTCATCCTTTAAATGTATACCGTCTTTTGTATATTCAGGATTCATCTCACCGTTCAATACATAAAGAGAATAAACATCGATATAAGTCACACCATTGCGTTCGGCGATCTCCTGAAGCCTGTTGTTGAGTTCAACTATATTTTCGTTTGTTAGTCCGCCTTCATGTTTTGACTTGGAAATGGGGAGCACGCTTTGTATGAATACAGTATCTCCGGGATTGTCGGCAATAATATCAACGATCATCGTTTCATACAATTCAGCCAGATCGTCAACGCTGTTTGAACTGAGACTGTTGACACCGCCCTCAACAAATATCATTTCGGGTGACAATTCGCTGATCAAAGCTGCCCTTTCTGAAATGCCCGCTAACGAATCGCCTGTCAGTCCGAGATTGACTATTTTTTTCTCGGGATAATACTCCTGAAAATTTTCGCCGCGAGTGAGACTATCTCCGATGAATACGATATCAGAGTCATAATTCAACTGTCTGATAGAACTGTTCCAGCTTTCAAGCGTCCAGTCTGTCTCTTTGGGAACGTCAAATCCCAGCTTTTTAAGAAGTCTTTGCGGTGTTGCCTGTTTGATATAGAGACTTGCAAGAGTTGCAGACAGCAGCAGACAAAGAATAAGCAGGATAACGGAAATAATGACCCATTTTTTCGAGCTTTTACGGGAATTATCGCTTTTCATAGATGCTCTCCTTATCGATTTTTATTCTTTTTGCGTTTTTTCTTCTTGTTTCGTTTTCTCTTTTTCCTGTTTTTTCTGTTGTTTTTGGATTTGGTCTGATTTTCGGGCTCTTTGTTCTTATTCCTATCAAATTCGATCTCAAATTTGATCTTTGATTTGATCTCTTTGATGATCTCTCTTTTTCTTACCGGTTCTTGTTCTTCCGGTGTTTCGGGAGCCGCTGTTTCTTCGGTCTCCGGCTCTGTTCCGGTTCCTGTATCTGTTTCGGTCTCTATCTCATTTTCCGCATCACTTGCGATCTCTGTCCTTGTTCTTGCAAGGATGTTAGCCATAAAGATCAAAAAGTAGATACCCAGAAAAATGGTGCTGTAAAACAGTGAGAAGAACAGATAAATGACCATAAGTTTTGCAGGCAGGTCATTTCTGCTGCATCTGTAGGTCCTGAAAAAGAAGAATATCAATATCAGCATACCGACTATTCCCAGACCTGACAGGATATGGGTGGCTGCATTGGTATATCCGACATCCTGAATATAGTCGTATTCGGTATAGAATTTGCCAAATTTTACATACATCTCGTAATTAGCATACCCGATGCCAAAAACCTTATATCTCATCGGGAACTGTATCCACGTCAAGAAACCTCGTATGATCCGTGTGCTGCCGCTTCCGCTGTTAACGTTGGTGCCTCTGTTTAGTGCGGTGGAGAAAAAGCTCAGTCGGGAAACAATAGGGGCGGCTACAAGGAAAAGGCTTAACAGAAGTATACCTTTTACATTGCGGCTTTTTATCAAATAATAGAATAAAAATATTACCCATACAACTATAACTATAACGGCGCCGGCACCTGATCCTGTACACATCAGTCCTATCGTTAATACTACAGCGAGAGTGATCTTTTTTTGTCTTGACAGCTTAATGACTGTATCTTCTTGAAATAGCGAAAACAACAGAATCAACAGAAGCGGCAGACAATAGTATACAGACTGAGCCGGTTCATAGAACAATCCTGTCGGTCTGTATTCTCTTTGATTGTAGATACCGTGATTGCTGTAGCCTGCTTCCGCATTCAGAAAAGGGATCAGAAATGAAGTTCTCATCCCAACCAGCGTAAACAGTATCAGCTGAATAGTGGTCAGACAGCAGTTGACCAGCGCAATTATTAATGTGATATTAAACCCATACTCTTTGTCAAAAAAAGTATCTAAT
The DNA here is from genome assembly GCF_946187255.1 of uncultured Ruminococcus sp. Lineage (GTDB taxonomy): Bacteria > Bacillota > Clostridia > Oscillospirales > Ruminococcaceae > Hominimerdicola. The sequence goes on along the minus strand of NZ_CAMHRZ010000251.1, from coordinate 545 downwards.
GTAAAACATATTATCAGTATATATATCCATAGCCGTGTTACCGTTGTGATATTGGTAGAATAGTCAAACACAGGCATATATATTGCAGAAAATACTGTCGCAATAACAGCGTAAAGACCGTATATCAACAGCGATCTTTTACAAGGGATATGCGACGGGCATTTTCGGTTTGTCCTTTTTGCGATACCCAGAAACATCAGAAACAGCTGCGCGATATCAGAAAACATTATCGGCGCTAATCCGGGTATGTAATACCTGATCAGCGGCAGGATGCATATCAGCAGCGTTACGATCTTGCTATGTTCACTGAGTTCGTTTTTTCTTTCTTCAACGGGCATTTTTCAACTCCCTTTGTATATCAAGTATCTCCCCCATGCTTTTTCCGCCGATATCCTGTTCGGATGTATAGATACCGCCTGCGGGCGTGAAGGTCAATTCCCCGAAATACATCTTATCATCCACGACAAACAAGTCAACTCTGACAAACGGGAATTTTTTTGATATATTTTCGGCAAACTCGATCATCTCGGATAAACATTCGGGTC